>CAJYJW010000087.1 GCA_913775025.1 uncultured Sphingomonas sp.
CCGCGCGCAGCAGGGGGGAGGGGTTTTTCATAGCGGGCGGCCTTTTCCCGGCTGGCGCATGCCCCGTCAAGGGCGACTTCATGACAAAGCTGTCAGCCCGGTCCCGGGATAGGGCAGGCGGGGGGACTGACGAACGGGCGCAATGCCATCCAGCGTCGCTGCTTTTCGGGGAAGGGCAGGGTGTAGGCGGGGCTGCTTGATGGCAGCGGCACGACCTCATAGCGATCCGCCAGGGCGGCGAAGTGCCGGTGAAACAGCTTCGCCGATGTGCCGCCGTTGAAGCCGAGAGCCGCGAGGTGGGGCAGGCGCGCGACGAGGGCCGTCAAATCATTGGCGGCGGTATCGCGGATCGCACTGTCCAGACTGCCCTCGCGCGCTGCCTCCGCCACCATGTCCCACAGGCCGATTCCGGCGGCGGCGAGTGCTTCCAGCCGGGCCGGATAGTCCAGCTCCGCGATATCCCGGCCGATCACGCCGCCCACCAGTCGCCAGAACTGGTTCTGCGGATGCGCGTAATAGCGCGCGGCGGCGAGCGAGGCGACACCGGGCAGGCTGCCGAGCAGCAGCAGCCGCGTGTCCGCGTTCGCGACGGGCGGGAAGCTGCGATGGCGAGGGGCGGGCGCGGATGGGGGCGGCATCGGGCGCGATCTGGCGCTTCGTCTAGGGATAGACAAGCTCGCTTGCCGCTCGCCCATGCGGTCGGCTATCTGCGCGCATGGTCGTTGTCCCCTCGTCGCTTGCCCTGATGGGCAGTACCCCCCTCGTTCGCCTTGCCGGGCCAAGCGCCGAGACCGGCTGCGAGATCCTTGGCAAGTGCGAGTTCATGAACCCCGGTGGGTCGGTGAAGGATCGCGCCGCCCGCTTCATCGTCGAGGATGCCGAGGCGAACGGCACGCTGCGCCCGGGCGGCGTGATCGTGGAGGGGACGGCGGGCAATACCGGCATCGGCCTTGCCCTCGTCGCCAATGCTAAGGGCTATCGCACGATCATCGTAATGCCCGAGACGCAAAGTCGGGAGAAGATGGATACGCTGCGCGCGCTGGGCGCGGAGCTTGTGCTGGTGCCGGCGGCGCCCTATTCGAACCCCGGCCATTTCGTCCACACCTCGCGCCGGATCGCCGAGGAAACCGAGAATGCGCTGTGGGCGGACCAGTTCGACAATCTCTCCAACCGCATGGCGCATATCCGGACGACCGCGCCGGAGATCTGGACCCAGACCGAGGGGCGGGTGGACGGCTTCATCTGCGCGGCCGGCACCGGCGGCACGATCGCCGGCGTCGGGCTTGGCCTGAAGGAGCGGCGGGAGGGCATCACCATCGGGCTGGCCGATCCGCACGGCGCCTCGCTCTATGAATATTATCGCAGCGGGGAATTGCGGGCCGAAGGCAGTTCGGTCGCCGAAGGAATCGGGCAGGGGAGGATCACCGGAAACCTCGAAGGCGCGCCGATCGACACCCAGTTCCGCATCTCTGACGAGGCGGGGCTGGCCCAGGTCTGGCGGCTGCTGATGGACGAGGGGCTGTGCCTTGGCCTGTCCTCCGGCATCAACGTCGCGGGTGCGGTGGAACTGGCGCGGCAGATGGGGCCGGGCCATACCATCGTGACGATCCTGTGCGACTCCGGCTTTCGCTATCTCTCGACCCTGTTCAATGCGGATTGGCTGACCGCGAAGGGCCTGTCGGTGCCGCCCTGGCTGGCCAAGCCCGGCGCACGGTGAGCGGCCCGCCACGCCATGGCCGATCGAAACCATAAGATGCCTCGCATAGCATTTCTGCCCTCGACAGGATCGCGAGATGGACGCTGATCGGGGGGGCGAGCGGATGCAACGGGTGCGGATCGGGCTGACCGGGCTTGCCTGCGTCTTTCTGCTGGTCTTGCTGGCGGCTGCCTTCTTCGGCCTGACCAATGACGAGCAGGTGACCGGCCCGCTGGCCGCGACGACGCCCAACGCCCCGGCGGACAATGGCGCCATGCCGGCCGCCCCGCGCGAGCCGCTGGCGGAGCTTGGGGTGGCGCCGGGCTATTCGACCGATAGCGGCGGGAATGCCGCCGCGCCCCCACCGCCCGCCGCCCGCACCGTGCCGGGGTCGCCGACGTTCCCGCCGCCCGCGCCGCGCTAGACCCCGCGCGCCTCGCGCGATGGGCCGCCCTGTTTGCCCTGGCGGAGATGGCGGCGGGGCTATCTGTCGGCCAATTCGTCGCACGCGATCGGGCGGAGCTGACGATCTTTCTGGCCTATCGCCCGTGGCTGATGCTGGTATTGGCCGTGTCGCTGATGCCCGCCCCCTGGCGATTTCGGGCGGCGGTTTATGCCACGTCCTTGCTGCTGGCGACCGCCTGCGAAGGGCTGCTCATCCTGTCGCTCGGCGGCGCGGGGGTAGCGTCGGCAGCCATGCGGGCAGCGGCCGCGGGGCTGGCTATGGCGGCGGCGCTCGATATGGCGTGCCTCGTCGCCCGCCGGGTAGAGCCGCGCTTCGCCCGCGCGCTCGGCCTGCTGCTCGGGCTTGGCCTGCTGCTGCTGCCGGGGCCGATGCGCGTCTACGAACGGATCGCGCTTCCGCCGCCCCCGCCGCCGCCCGGCGGTTCGCATCCGGCGGTGACCTTGCTTACTGGCCTGCCAATCCTGTGGGGAGAAAGCGGGGCGGCGGCGGCGATCGCGCAGCCGCCCGGCCTTGGCTATCGCCTCCTTTCCACAGAGTTCCGGATACGGCCGATCGACACCGCCATCCCGGGAACGCTTGCCCGCGCGCCGGTGCTGCTGGCAGCCCAGCCACGCCCGCTGACGGCGGATGAGATCGATGCGATCGACGCGTGGGTTCGCATGGGCGGACGGGCACTGCTGCTCGCCGATCCCGACCTGCGCTGGCCAAGCGAACTCCCTCCCGGCGATCCGCGTCGCCCGCCCCGCCGGGCAACCCTCGCCCCGTTGCTAGCGCGTTGGGACATCACCGTGGCGCGAACGCCGGAGCCTGGCGGCATCGCGACGACCGATCTCAGGACCGGCGCGGGACTGCGGCGGATCGTGGTGGATACGCCGGGCGAATTGCGGGTGCCACAAGATTGCCGCCTCGCCGACGGCGGTCGGGCGGCGACGTGCCGCATCGGCCAAGGCTATGCGATCGTGCTGGCGGATGCGGACATGCTGGACGAACGCCTCTGGGCAGGGGCGGATGGCGGCGGGGCAGGGCGGCTCACGCGCCTTGGCGATAACATCCTGCTCATCGCCGACTGGCTGGATGCGCTGTCGGCAAATCCCCGTTCGCGCGTACGTGATTCGGTCTCCTGGGTGCGGCGGGATGCTTCGGCGTGGGTCTATGTGGGCGCGGTGGCGCCGGCGGTGGGGTTTGGCCTGTTCGGGCTGCTTGCCGGACGCTTCCGTTCGTCGCATCGGCGGTTTTCGCGAGCATGATCTCCAACAGGGTTATCCACAGGAACAAAGAGGGAAGACTGTTGGATTCGTGGGACTATCCACTGGTTGTTCCACTCGGGCTGTGCACAGGTTTTGCCATCAATTCCCATCCAAAACCATTTGAGCCCATAGATGCCCTATGTTACCCCGCCTGCATCAAGGGGTGGCCCATGTTCGCGCGTGCGGGCATGCGCGCCGACCGGCGGGGGCGGCCGCCGAGTGACGGGGCGAACGGTTGGCGATTTCGGATTACTTTCGCGGAAAGGCGCTGAACGCGATCGATCGCAAGGGTCGCGTGTCCGTGCCTGCTGATTTCCGCGGCGTGATCCAGACACGCCACCGCCGCGTGATCGCGCAGGACGGCTTTGACCCGGCCGAAGGCGATGAGGGCCGCCACGCCAGCGCCGGCAAGGTCGTCGTCGTCACGCGTGACGCCAAGCGCCCCTGCCTCGTCGCTTTCGAAAATCAGTATGTCCGCGGATATGCCGAGAAGCTGGCGCTGCGTCATGCCGCATTGAGCGGTCAGGAGCGCGAGGACGCCATCCAGCAGGACATGGAGATGCTGGGCAGCACGTTCGATCTTGCGTGGGACGTCAACGGCCGCATCGTGCTGAGCGCGCGCCTGTGCCAGCGCATCGGCATTGATCCGGCGGCGGACAACGGGCGCGACAATCTCGTCTTCTTCCGTGGCGTCGGCGAGACGTTCGAGATCTGGAACGCCGACCGCTTCATCGCCGAGGTCGAGGGCCGCAACCCCGACCTGGCCGACGACGTGCGCGACATGATCGAGGATCGCGCGAAATGACCGCCGCGATCCACGATCCCCGCCACGCCCCCGTGCTGCTCGACGAGGTGATCGCCGGCCTTGCCCCCATGGCCGGCGAAACGCATGTCGACGGCACCTTTGGCGCGGGCGGCTATACTCGCGCTATCCTGTCCACGGGCGCGCGCGTATTCGCTTTCGATCGCGATCCCGACGCCATTGCGGAAGGCCGCGCGATGGAAGCGGCGGAGCAGAGCCTCACGCTGGTGCCGGACCGCTTCGGCCGCATGGCCGATGCGCTGGCCGAGCGTGGCATCGATGCGGTGGACGGGGTGACGCTGGATATCGGTGTCTCCTCGATGCAGCTGGACCGGGCGGATCGCGGCTTCTCCTTCCAGGCGGATGGCCCTCTCGACATGCGGATGGAGCAGGCGGGGGAAAGCGCCGCCGATTTCCTCAACACCGCCGACGAGGCCGAGATCGCCGACGTGCTGTACGAACTTGGTGAGGAGCCGCGTTCGCGCCGGGTGGCGCATGCGATCGTGGCGGCGCGGCCGCTGGCGCGCACCGGTGAACTGGCCGCCGTCGTCCGCCGCGCACTGGGCTACCGTCCGCACGACAAGAAGGATCCGGCGACGCGCACCTTCCAGGCGATCCGCATTCACCTGAACCGGGAGCTTGGTGAGCTGGAAGACGGCCTTGCCGCTGCCGAGCGGGTGTTGAAGCCCGGCGGTCGCCTCGCGGTCGTCAGCTTTCACTCGGGCGAGGATCGCATCGTCAAGCGGTTCCTGCGCCAGCGCAGCGGGGCGACTCCCGGCGGATCGCGCCATCGTCCGGATGCCGCCGCCACCGGCCCCGCCCCCACGTTCGAGACGGTGGCGAAGGCGGTGCGCGCCACCGAGGCGGAGATCGCCCGCAACCCCCGTTCCCGGTCCGCCACGCTGCGCGTAGCGCGGAGGACCGCCGCTTCCCCCTGGTTCCACCCCGTTCCTGAGAAAGGCCCTGCGTCATGATGGCCGCTCGCTTCCGTTCGATAACTTGGGTCGCCGTCGCGGTCGTGCCGGCGCTCGCCTGCTATCTCGTCACGCAGCATGTCGCGGCGGAGCGGGCGGAACTGGCCAAGGTGGAGCGCAGGATCGGCCAGACCCGCCTTGCGATCCGCAACCTGGAGACGGAGCTGGGCACGCGTGGCAACTTCGCCCAGATCGAACGGTGGAACGGCCAGACCTTCGCGCTTGCCGCCCCCACCGCCGAGCAGTTCGTTGGCGCCGGGGTGCAGCTCGCCAGCCTGAGCGCATTGCCGGCCATCGCCCGTCCGCTGGTGCCGGCAGGCGCCAGCACGGGCGTGACACAGGCGGCAGTCGCGCCGGCGGCACCGGCTGCCGCAGCGGTGGTCCGCACCGCCGCGCTGCCTGATGCACCGGCCGTCGCCGCGCCCGCTGCCGTGCGTCGGGTCGTCGCGAAAGCCGTGTCCGCCGTGGCCGTGGTGCGTCAGGTAGCGTTCAAGCCCGTCCGCCGGGCCGAGCCGGTGGTGGAGCCTGAGCCCCAGCCGATGGTGCGGCAGGCAGCCTATGTGAAGCCGGCGCGGGATCATGCGGCCCCCACCAAGGTTGCGATGCTGACGGAGAACGGCCCGCTCGGCGCGGGCACGCTCGCCGATATCGGCCGCCTCGCCAATGCCGAGCGTGGATCGCGCCGCCGGTGAACGCCCCCTTCGCCGCGATCGCGGCACCGCCTGAACGGCTGAGGCAATCGGCAGCGCGGGTCGATGCGGTATCGATCACGCACTTTCGCTTGATGGTGCTGATGCTGCTGTTCGTCGCGGCCACCGCCGTGATCGCCGGCAAGCTGGCGTGGATGGCGGTCGCTTCCGAACGGCCGACCGCCGGCGCCAGCACCTACGGCCTGATCCCGCCGCGCGCCGATATCGTCGATCGCAACGGCGTGACGTTGGCGCGCACGATCGATGCCTGGTCGATCGCGGTCCACCCCGATCGATTGCTGAACCCGCCGGAGATTGTCGCGGCGAAGCTGGCCGAGGTGCTGCCCGACCGCACCGAGGCGGAATATCTCGCGATCCTGAAATCCGGCAAGCGCTTCGTCTATCTCAAGCGCCGCGCGCTACCCGCCACGATCCGCGCGGTGAACGCCATCGGCGAGCCGGCGATCGCTCTTGGGCGCGAGCCGGAGCGTTTGTATCCGCAAGGCAACCTCGCCAGCCACGTGATGGGTTGGCTGGATCAGGACGGCAAGCCGACCACCGGCATGGAGCGGGTGCTGGACGCGCGGCTGACCGCG
Organism: uncultured Sphingomonas sp.; assembly: GCA_913775025.1. Taxonomy (GTDB): domain Bacteria; phylum Pseudomonadota; class Alphaproteobacteria; order Sphingomonadales; family Sphingomonadaceae; genus Alterirhizorhabdus. Next base: position 6,471 of record CAJYJW010000087.1, read on the forward strand.
AACGAGGGGCGTGGCCGCCCCGTGGCCCTTTCGATCGACAGCCGGGTGCAGGCAGCGCTCGAGACGGAGCTGACCGCCGCGATGGTGAAGCATCAGGCGATCGGCGCGTCGGGCCTCGTGCTCGATGCCCGCACCGGCGAGGTGATGGCGATGACCTCGCTGCCCAGCTTCAATCCGAATGCGCCGAGCTTTGGGAAGGTCGAGGATCTGGCTAACAAGTCCACGCTGAACGTCTATGAACTCGGCTCGACGTTCAAGATGATCACGATGGCCAACGCGATCGAGCATGGCGTGGTGACTTCAATGAGCCACCGCTACGACGCGACCGCGCCGTTGCAGGTCGGTCGGTTCAAGATCAAGGACGATCACCCGCAGAACCGTTTCCTCGACGTGCCGGAAATCCTCGTTCACTCTTCGAACATCGGGACGGCGCGGATCGCCGACCAGTTGGGGCCGGAGCGGACGGCGGCGTTCTTCCGCAAGCTGGGCTTCGATGCGCCTGTGGATATCGAACTCGGCGCGAAGGGGCGGCCGCTGTGGCCGAAGTTCTGGGCGCGCACCACGACGATGACGGTCGCCTACGGCCACGGCATCGCGGTCACGCCGCTGCATCTCGCCAGCGCCTATGCCGCGCTGGTGAACGGGGGCGTGTGGCGGCCGGCGACGCTGCTCAAGCGCGAGGCGGGGCAGGTGCCGGAGGGACGACGCGTGATTTCGGAGGCGACATCGGCGCGGATGCGGCAGCTGATGCGGCTCGTCGTGATGAAGGGCACCGGGCGCAAGGCCGATGCGGCGGGCTTCCGGCTCGGCGGCAAGACGGGCACGGCGGAGAAACCGCGTGACGGCGGCTATGCCCATCATTCACTGATCTCCACCTTCGCGGGCGTGTTCCCGATGGACGATCCCCGCTACGTGATCATCGCCATGCTGGACGAGCCGAAGGGCACCGCCGACACTTTCGGCTATGCGACCGCCGCCTGGACCGCAGGGCCGGTGATTGCGCGCACGGTGGCACGGATCGGGCCGCTGCTGGGCGTAACCCCCAACCTCGCGCGGGACGTGGACGAGAGCGAGCTGCTGCCCCTATTGTGGGAGCCGAAGGGGGCGAACCCGAATGCGGTCGAATGAACTGAGGCGTCTGGCGGACGAAGCGGGCGCCATCGCCAGCGGCGCGGCGATGCCCGACGCGGCCGTCACCGGTTTCGCGATCGATCACCGCAAGGTGGCGCCGGGTACCGTATTCGGCGCGTTCACCGGCGTACGGGTGAACGGCGAGGACTTCATCGCTGCCGCCGTCGCCGCGGGCGCGATCGCGGTGGTCGCCCGGCCGGAGGCGGTGGTGGCAGGCGCGCTGCACATCGCCGATGCCGAGCCGCGCCGCGTCTTCGCCCGGCTTGCCGCCCGCTTCTTCGCGCCATTCCCCGAAACAGTGGTCGCCGTTACCGGCACCAACGGCAAGACCTCCACCGTGGAGTTGGTGCGGCAACTTTGGCGGATGGCGGGGCACAATGCGGCCTCGATCGGCACCCTCGGCGTCACGACGGCGGACGATCAGGTATCCACCGGCCTCACCACGCCCGACATCGCGACCTTCCTCGGCAACATGGGCGGGCTGCTGCGCGAGGGCATCAGCCACGTCGCCTATGAGGCGTCGAGCCACGGCCTCGACCAATATCGAAACGGCGGGCTGCCGGTGAAGGCGGGCGCGTTCACCAATCTCAGCCGCGATCATCTCGACTATCATGGTTCGATGGAGGCCTATCTGGAGGCGAAGCTGCGCCTGTTCACCGATGTGGTGGGCGAGGGCGGCACCGCCGTGGTGTGGGCGGACGACGATGCCTCCGCCCGCGTGAGCGAGCTGGCGGCGGAGCGGTGCCTGCGCCTGTTCACGGTGGGCACCAAGGGAGAGTCGCTGCGCCTCGTCGCCCGCGAGGCGACCCCGCTCGGCCAGACGCTGACGATCGAGGCGGAGGGCGCCCGCCATCTCGTGAAGCTGCCCCTGATCGGTGCCTATCAGGCGGCCAACGCGCTGGTGGCGGCGGGCCTCGTCATCGCGACCGGGGGCGATGTCGTCCGTACGTTCGCCGATCTGGCGCGGGTGCAGCCGGTGCGGGGGCGGTTGGAACGCGCCGTCACCACGCGCGCGGGTGCCCCCGTCTATGTCGATTACGCACATACGCCGGATGGTTTGCGGGCCGCGATCGAGGCGTTGCGCCCGCACACGAAGGGGCGGCTGATCGTACTGTTCGGCGCTGGTGGCGATCGTGACGCGGGCAAGCGGCCTGAGATGGGCCAGATCGCCGTCGACCACGCCGATGTCGTGATTGTGACGGACGACAATCCGCGCGGCGAGGATGCTGCCGCCATCCGCGCCGCCGTGCTGGCCGGCGCGCCGGATGCGATCGAGATCGCCGGCCGGCGCGAGGCGATCGCCGCTGCCATCGCGCAAGCCACCGCCGACGATGTGGTGTTGCTCGCTGGCAAGGGGCATGAACAGGGGCAGATCATCGGGCGGGGTGACGCGATGCGCATCCTCCCCTTCGATGATGTGGCCGTCGCGCGGGAGTGCGCGGCATGAGGAGCGGCGGGGCCTTGCCCGATAGCCGGGAAGCGCTGCGATGATGCTGTGGACCGCCGCCGAGATCGCCGCCGCGACCGGAGGCGATGTGCATGGCGACTTCGCCGTGACTGGCGTAGCCTTCGACTCGCGCGAAGTCGGCCCCGATGATCTGTTCGTGGCGCTGAAGGGCGAGGCGACCGATGGGCATCGTTTCGCCGGAAAGGCTTTGGCGCAAGGGGCGGCGGGCATCCTCGCCAGCGAGGCGGTGCAGGGGCCGCACGTCCGCGTCGCCGACACCACCGCGGCGCTTGACGCGCTGGCGCGGGCGTCGCGCGGGCGCACGTCGGCGAGAATCATCGGCGTCACCGGATCTGTCGGCAAGACGGGGACGAAGGAGGCGCTGTTCGCCGCCCTCGACCGGCAGGCGCCGGGGACGGCGCATCGATCGGTCAAAAGCTACAACAATCATGTCGGCGTCCCCCTCAGCCTGGCGCGGATGCCGGCTGCGGCGCGCTACGGCATCTTTGAAATGGGGATGAACCATGCGGGCGAACTCGCCGCGCTCACCCGCATCGTTCGCCCGCATGTCGCGATCGTTACGGCGATCGCGCCCGCGCATACCGCCTTCTTTTCCGGCGAGGAGGCGATCGCCGATGCCAAGGGCGAGATATTCGAAGGGCTGGAGCCGGGCGGCACCGCCATCCTGCCCTATGACAGCCCGCATCGCGACCGGCTGATCGCCGCCGCCCGCCCCTATGCCGCGCGGATCGTGACCTTCGGCCGCGCGAAGGGCGCGGACGTGCGCGCCCGCGAGGCGATGCGCATCGCGGCGGGAACGCTGGTGACGGCGGAGTTCGGTCAGGCGCGGGATCTGACCTTCACGATCGGTCTGCCGGGCGAGCATTGGGTATCGAACGCGCTGGCCGTGCTGGCGGCGGTCGATGCGGTGGGCGGCGATCTGGCGTTGGCGGGGCTGGCGCTTGCCGAAATGGCTGGGCTGGCCGGGCGCGGCGCGCGTCGTATCGCGCGGATGCCTCAGGGTGAGGCGCTGTTGATCGACGAAAGCTACAACGCCAACCCCGCCTCGATGGCGGCTACGATCGCCAGTCTCGGGCTGGAAACCGCCGCCCGCCGCGTCGTGGTGCTGGGCGAGATGCGTGAGCTGGGCCACGGGGCGGACGGCTACCATGCCGCGCTCGCCGAACCGCTCGCCATGGCGAACGTCGATTATGCACTTCTCGTCGGGGCGGGCATGGCGCCGCTTGCGAAGGCGCTTGAGGGACGGATGCAATTCGGCCATGTGGCCGACGCCGCCGACGCCGCCGCAAGGTTGGCGGGGATGATCGCCCCCGGCGATGCGGTGCTGGTCAAAGGATCGAATGCCGTCGGGCTCGCCCGCGTCGTGGAGGCGCTGGCGGGGGGCGCGGCGGATACGGACGCGCCTTAATGCTCTATTGGATCGCCGAACACCTCGGATTTCCCGGGCTTCTGAACCTCATCCGCTACATCACCTTCCGCGCGGGCGCGGCGGCGATGACGGCGCTGGTGATCGGCCTCGTCATCGGGCCGAAGTTCATCGGCTGGCTGCGCGTGCGGCAGGGCAAGGGCCAGCCGATCCGCGCCGATGGCCCGCAGACGCACCTGACGAAAGTCGGCACGCCCACGATGGGCGGGCTGATGATCCTCACCTCGCTGGTCGTCTCGTTGATGCTGTGGATGGAGCTGAACAACCGCTACACCTGGGCCGTGCTGATCGTGACGCTGGGCTTCGGCCTCGTCGGCTTCATGGACGACTACGACAAGGTGAAGAAGCGCCATCACGCCGGCGTTTCCGGCAAGGTGCGGCTGGCGTTCGAGTTCGCGATCGCTGGGGCGGCCTCGTGGCTGATCCTCGCCGGCAACGGCACCGAACTGTACGTGCCCTTCTACAATGGCGCGGTGATCGATCTCGGGCCGTTCTATATCCTGTTCGCCGCGTTCGTAATCGTGGCGTTCGGCAATGCGGTGAACCTGACGGACGGTCTGGACGGCCTGGCGACGATGCCGGTCATCATTGCCAGCCTCGCCTTCTTCGTGATCGCCTATATGGTCGGCAACGCCAAGTTCGCCGGCTATCTCGGCATCCCGCATGTGCTGGGCGCGGGCGACCTGACGATCGTGACGGCGTGCATCATCGGCGCGGGCCTCGCCTTCCTGTGGTTCAACGCGCCGCCCGCCGCCGTCTTCATGGGCGATACCGGCAGCCTGGCGCTGGGCGGGGCGCTGGGGGCTATCTCCGTCGCGACCCATCACGAGATCGTCCTGGCGATCGTCGGCGGGCTGTTCGTGCTGGAGGCGGTGAGCGTGGTGTTGCAGGTGTTCTTCTACAAGCGCACCGGCAAGCGCATCTTCCGCATGGCGCCGATCCATCATCATTTCGAGCAGCTGGGGTGGAGCGAGCCGACGGTTGTGATCCGGTTCTGGATCATCGCCTTCGTGCTGGCGCTGGCCGGCCTGGCCACGTTGAAGCTGCGATGATCGTCTCGCCCGTCTTTCGCGGCAAGCGCTATGCGGTGCTGGGGCTGGCGCGCAGCGGCATGGCGACGGTGCGCGCACTCTGCGAAGGCGGCGCGCGGGTGACGGCATGGGATGCGGACGAGGCGAAACGCGCCCTGGTCGCGGACCTGATCGAGACCGCCTCCCACAACGTCGAGCCGTTCGACCTGACGCTGGCTGATCCGCTCGAGATCGATCTGTCCGGCTATGATGGCGTGGTCGTCTCCCCCGGCGTGCCGATCAATCGCCATCCGATCGCGGATGCGGCGCGGGCGGCGGGCGTGCCGCTGATCGGCGACATCGAGTTGTTCGCGCAGGCCCGCCCCACGCTGCCGCCGCACAAGGTCGTCGGCATCACCGGCACCAATGGCAAATCGACCACCACCGCGCTCGTTCGCCACATCCTTGAGGTGGCGGGGGTGCCGGTGCTGATGGGCGGCAACATCGGCCTGCCCATCCTTTCCCGCGAGCCTCTGCCTGCGGGCGGCGTCTACGTGCTGGAGCTGTCGAGCTACCAGATCGACCTGACCTACACGCTCGATTGCGACGTGGCGGTGCTGCTCAACATCACGCCGGACCACCTTGATCGCTACGATGGGTTCGAGGCCTATGCGGCGTCAAAGCAGCGCCTTTTCGAGATGCAATCACCAACCAACGCCGCCGCTATCGCCGAGGATGATACGGAAGCGGATAATGTCTTCTACCGGCTACAGCACGATTGTGGGCGATGGGAGAATATGACGTATTTTCATAGAGAAAGCGTAACGGGCCAGAGCCAATGGCCTTCTCTTCAAGGACCGCACAACGCTCAAAACGCCGCTGCCGCCGTTGCTGTCGCGCACGCCCTCAACATCGGCGAGGACGCGATCGAAACCGCACTCCGTACCTACCCCGGTCTCCCCCACCGCATGGAGCGGATCGTCGAGCGCGACGGCGTTCTCTGGGTGAACGACAGCAAGGCCACCAATCCCACCTCCACCGCGCCTGCGCTGGCGGCGTATCCGGCGATCCACTGGATCGTCGGCGGCAAGGCCAAGACCGATGATCTCGACGCGTGCGAGCCGCATCTCGGCCACGTCCGCGCCGCCTACACCATCGGCGAGAGTGCCGGCATGTACGAGGCGCTGCTGACGGGCCGTGTCCCCGCCGTCACAAACGCCGGCACGCTGGAGGAGGCTGTACGCGCCGCCGCCGCCGCCGCGAAGGCGGGCGAGGTGGTGCTGCTGTCGCCGGCCTGCGCCAGCTTCGATCAGTTCCGCGATTTCGAGGCGCGGGGTGATGCGTTTCGGGCCTTGGTGGGGGATCTGGCATGACGACGGCGATCCAGCGCAAGCCGAAACAGGTCGTGCGCCTCGGTCGCGCGGATCGAAGCTGGTATGCGACGTGGTTCTGGGAGATCGACCGCGTGCTGCTCTTTCTGGTGGCGCTGCTGATCGGCATCGGCCTCATCGCGGTCGCCGCCGCATCGCCCGCCGCCGCCGGGCTGGAGGGCAAGCCCGCGCTCTATTATTTCACCCGCCAGCTCGTGTGGGTGGGACTCGGCGTGCCCGCGATGATCGGCGTGTCGATGCTGCCCAAGGAGACGGCGCGGCGCTGGTCGATCTGGGCGGCGGCGCTGTTCGGTCTATGCCTCATCCTCGTGCCGTTCGTCGGCATCAAGGTGAACGGCGCGGTGCGTTGGATCGGCGTCGATCCGGTGCGCTTCCAGCCGTCCGAGTTCCTGAAACCCTTCTTCGTCGTCACGCTGGCCTGGGTGCTATCGCTTCGCCAGCAGGACGAGAAGCTGCCGGTCATCCCGTTGTCGGCGGCGGCGGTGGGGGTGATCGCGCTGTTCCTGATGAAGCAGCCGGATTTCGGGCAGACGGTGATCTTCTGCTCGGTATGGATGGCGCTGCTGCTGCTCTCCGGCGTCGCGATGAAGTGGATCTACGGGCTGATCGGCGCGGCCATGGGCGGCATCGTGCTGGCCTTCCTGTTCTATGACGTGGCGCGCGGGCGGATCATGGAGTTCGTCACCGGCTCGGGCGATACCTACCATACCGACGTGGCGCATGCGACGATCGTGAACGGCGGCCTCGTCGGTCTCGGGCCGGGCGGGGGCGTGCGCAAATTCAAGCTGCCCGAATCGCATAACGACTATATCTTCTCGGTGATCGGGGAGGAGTTCGGCTTGATCTCCTGCCTCGCCATCGCCTTCATCTACCTCGCCATCATGGTGCGGGTGTGCGTGAAGCTGCTGGACGAGGAGGATAATTTCCTGACCCTCGCCTCCGCCGGGCTGGCCGTGCAATTTGGTCTGCAGGCACTCGTCAACATGGCGGTCAACGTGCAGGTGGTGCCGTCCAAGGGGATGACGCTGCCGTTCATCAGCTATGGCGGATCGTCTCTGCTGGCCGTTTCGATCGGTTTCGGGCTGCTGCTGGCGTTCACCCGGCGAAATCCGTATCTCACCCGCTCGCCCTACGTGGTGAAGTGGAGCGGACGGCAATGACGCGAGACATACCGGGCATCACCCGCCATTATGTGTTGGCGGCGGGCGGCACCGGCGGACATATGATCCCGGCGCATGCGCTGGCGGGCGAGTTGATGCGGCGCGGTCATCGCGTGGCGCTGGTGACGGACGATCGCGGCGCGCGCTTCCCCGGCCTGTTCGCGGGCGTGCAGACGCATATCCTGCCCGCGGGCCGCATGGCCGGTGGGCCGCTCGGCTGGCTGAAGGCGGCGCGCGCGATCCATCAAGGGCGGGAGATGGCGCGGCAACTGTACCGCACGTTCGAACCATCGGCCGTGATCGGCTTCGGCGGCTATCCCGCGCTCCCCGCGCTGCTGGCCGCGCTGAAGGCGGGCCTGCCGACCGCGATTCACGAACAGAACGCCGTGATCGGGCGGACCAACCGCCTGCTAGCGCGGCGGGTGGATGCGATCGCCACCGGTTTCGGCTCCGTCGAGCGGCTGCCGGACAAGCTGGCGCACAAGGTCCACGTCGTCGGCAATCCGGTGCGGGCGGAGGTCGCGGCGTTGCGTGACGAGCCCTTCCCCCCGCTTACCGAGGAGGGTGTGTTCCGCATTCTGGTGACGGGCGGCAGCCAGGGGGCGACGGTGCTTTCGGACGTGGTGCCCGAGGGGTTGGGCCTGTTGCCTGTTGCCTTTCGCCAGCGATTGCAGGTGACGCAGCAGTGCCGGCCGGAGGATATAGCAGCGGTGCGCACCCGTTATGCGGCGCTCGGCATACCGGCGGATCTTGCGACCTATCTACCCGATCTGCCTGAAAAACTCGGCTGGGCGCATCTCGTCATCGGCCGTGCCGGCGCGTCCACCATCGCGGAACTGACGGTGGCCGGGCGCCCGGCGATCCTGGTGCCTTATCCCGCCGCGACCGATGATCATCAGGCCGCCAACGCGCGTGAGATGGTGGAGGCGGGCGGCGCGCGAATGATCCGCCAGACCCGCTTCACCGCGATCGAACTGGCCAAGCAGATGCAGAAGCTGTCGCTTGAGCCGGGCGCGTTGCAGAATGCCGCCAAGCGCGCGGCCAGCGTCGGGCGGCCGAACGCCGTTACCGATCTCGCCGATCTGGTCGAGCGGCTGGGCCGCACCCCGGTGGTGGACGCCATAGCGGCCGAACTGCCCGATCTTTCAGGGAAAGCATTGGCATGAAGGGTGTCGCAACCGACATCGGCACGATCCATTTTATCGGCATAGGCGGGATCGGCATGTCCGGCATCGCCGAGGTGATGCATAATCTCGGCTACACGGTGCAAGGTTCGGACGTGGCCGAGGGCTATGTGATCGAGGGACTGCGCAAACGCGGCATCAAGGTGATGATCGGTCATCGCGCCGAAAACCTGGGCGATGCGGCGGTCGTCGTCACCTCGACGGCGATCAAGCGCGGCAACCCGGAGGTGGAGCTGGCGCTGGAGACGCGCGTCCCCGTCGTCCGCCGGGCCGAGATGCTGGCCGAGCTTATGCGGCTGAAATCCACGGTCGCGGTGGCGGGCACGCATGGCAAGACGACGACGACCTCGATGGTCGCCGCCATCCTCGATGCGGGCGGGGTGGACCCTACCGTCATCAACGGCGGCATCATCAACAGCTACGGCTCCAACGCGCGGCTGGGTGCCAGCGACTGGATGGTGGTGGAGGCGGATGAGAGCGACGGCAGCTTCCTGCGGCTGGACGGCACCTATGCGATCGTCACCAACATCGATCCCGAGCATCTCGATCATTACGGCTCGTTCGAGAAGGTGAAGGACAGCTTCGTCGAGTTTGTCGAGAATGTGCCCTTTTACGGCGCGGCGCTGCTGTGCCTCGACCATCCGGAGGTACAGGCGATCATCCCGCGCGTGCGCGACCGGCGGGTCGTCACCTACGGCTTTTCCGCGCAGGCCGACGTGCGCGGCGTGAACGTAGCGCCGATCCCGGGCGGCAATCGTTTCGAGGTGATCGTCCGCCACCGCGACGGGACCACGCGCAGCATTGAGGATATTGAGCTGCCGATGCCCGGCCGCCACAATGTGCAGAATGCGCTGGCGGCGATCGGCGTGGCGTTGGAAATGGGCGTCTCCGATCAGGTGATCCAGAGCGGCTTCGCGCAATTCGGCGGGGTCAAGCGTCGCTTCACGAAGGTGGGCGAGGTGGCGGTGGATGGCGGCGTCGCCACCGTGATCGACGATTACGGCCATCACCCGGTGGAGATCCGCGCCGTCCTCTCCGCCGCGCGCGAGGGCGTGGCGGGGCGCGTGATCGCCGTTGTCCAGCCGCATCGCTTCACCCGGTTGCGCGATCTGATGGAGGATTTCCAGTCCGCCTTCAACGATGCCGACATGGTGTATGTCGCCCCCGTCTATGCCGCGGGCGAGCAGCCGGTCGAGGGGGTGGATGCCGCGGCGTTGGTGAAGGGGCTGCGCACGCGCGGCCATCGCGCCGCCCATGAGATTGCGGACGCGGGCGCGCTTGCCGCTGCGCTTGGCGATGTCGTGAAGGCGGGGGATATGATAGTCTGCCTGGGCGCCGGCGACATCACCAAATGGGCCGCCGGGCTTGCCGACGCCATCGAAGGAGCGAGACAATGAACGACCCGTTCGTCGCCTGGAAGCTATTGCAGGATCAGATGATGGCCGCGCAGAAGGCGCAACTCGATGCCGCCACCAAGATGCTGGGCATGGCAGCCCCGATGGAGGGGGCGCTGAAGGCCGCGCAGAATGTCGCCGAGGCCAATGGCAAGGCGTGGGAGACGTGGATGGGCATGTGGGGTCTGCGCAAATGAACCAGGCCGCCGGCGTCGCGGTCGTATCCGTCATGCCCCCGTCACGCGGGCGGTTGACGGCGGCCGCGTCGCTGGCGCCCCTCGTCTGGTTCAAGTGCGGCGGTAAGGCCGAATGGCTGTTCGAGCCGGCCGACGAGGAGGATCTGCGCGATTTTCTGCGTGATCTCGATCCAGCCATGCCCGTGATGGGGCTGGGCCTCGGATCGAACCTGATCGTTCGCGATGGCGGCGTGGCGGGCGTGGTGGTGCGGCTGGGCAAGCCGTTCGCGCGCGTCACCACGGATGGCTTGCGGTTGCGGGCCGGCGGCGGTGCATCGGGCATACTCGTTTCCTCGACCGCGCGCGACGCCGGCATCGGTGGGCTGGAGTTCCTCCGCTCGATTCCCGGCACGGTGGGCGGCTTCGTACGGATGAACGGCGGCGCTTATGGGCGGGAGACATCGGATGTGCTCGTCTCCGCGACCGTCGTACTGCGCTCCGGCGAGCGGCTTGACCTGATGGCGGACGAGTTGCGCTATTCCTACCGCCATTCGGAGCTGCCGCCGGGGGCGATCGTGGTCGCGGCGGACTTTTCCGGGAATGTTGCCGACCCTGCGGCCATTCAACGCGAAATGGATCGCATCGCCGCCGAGCGCGAGGCCTCGCAGCCGCTGCGCAGCCGTACCGGCGGCTCCACCTTCAAGAACCCGCCGGGCGAAAAGGCGTGGGCGCTGATCGACCGGGCCGGGTGCCGGGGGCTTCGTCGCGGCGATGCTCAGGTTTCCGAGAAGCATTGCAACTTCCTGCTGAATCTGGGCGATGCGACCTCCACCGAGATAGAGGCGCTGGGCGAGGAGGTGCGCGCCCGCGTGGCAGCCGAAACCGGCGTGCGGCTGGAATGGGAAATCCAGCGCATCGGATCCGCCGCATGACCGCCGCTCCGCTGCATGTCGCCGTGCTGATGGGCGGCTGGTCCTCGGAACGGGATGTGTCGCTGATGAGCGGTGGCGGCATCGCCGATGCGCTCGAATCGCTGGGCCATCGCGTCACCCGCATCGACATGGGTCGCGATGTTGCCGCTCGACTGGCGGCGGCCGCGCCCGACGTGGTGTTCAACGCGCTGCACGGCTGCCCCGGCGAGGACGGATCGGTGCAGGGGCTGCTCGACCTGATGGGGCTGAGATACACCCACTCCGGCATGGCCACCTCCGTCATCGCGATCGACAAGCAGCTGACCAAGAACGCGCTCGTGCCGCACGGCATCCGCATGCCTGCCGGGTTGCTGGTCGCCTCCGAAAGCCTTTACGCTGCCGATCCGCTGCCGCGCCCCTATGTCCTCAAGCCCGTGAACGAGGGCTCGTCGGTCGGCGTCGCGATCGTGACCGAGGGAAGCGGCCACGCCAACCCGATCGCCCGCGACGCGGACGGGCCGTGGCGACGCTTCGAGACGCTTCTGGCCGAGCCCTTCATTCGCGGGCGCGAATTGACCGTGGCGGTATTGGGCGATCGCGCGCTGGCGGTGACGGAGTTGAAGCCCAAGAGCGGGTTCTATGATTATGACAGCAAATATACCGATGGCCTGACGGTCCATGTCTGTCCTGCCCAGATACCGGCGGTGATTGCGGAGTCGGCGATGGCGATGGCGCTGAAGGCGCATCACGTGCTGGGGTGCCGCGGCGCCAGCCGATCGGATTTCCGTTGGGACGACGAGCAGGGCGAGGCGGGCCTTTATCTGCTGGAGGTGAATACGCAGCCCGGCATGACCCCCCTCAGCCTGGTGCCGGAACAGGCCCGGCATGTCGGCATGAGCTATCCGCAGCTGGTCCAGCGGATCGTGGACGAGGCGCTGGCGTGATGGCCAAGGCGCAACCGGCCACCATTCGCCGGGGTGCCGCGCCGCGCAAGCGGGCAGCGCCCAAGCCGCGCGTCGTCGTGAAGACGCAGGCGCAGGCGACCAAGGCACTGGCGGTAATGCCGCCGCGCATCGTCGCGGCGGGCGCGCGGGCGGGGCGCTGGCTGCTGGCGGCGCTGGTGCTGGCGGGCGCCGTGCTCGGTCTGATCGCGCTGGGCATCCCGCAGATCGTCGGGGTGGAGATCGGAGAATTGATCGGCCGCGCGGGCTTTGCGGTCAAGACGATCGAGATCTCCGGCATCGACCGGATGGATCGCCGGCAGGTGGAGAATGTCACGCTTGATCAGACGGCGCGGGCGATGCCGCTGGTCGATCTTGGCGCGATCCGCGCGCGACTGTTGCAGCAGGGGTGGGTGAAGGACGCCCGCGTCTCCCGCCGCTTCCCGGATACGCTGGTCATTGACGTGGTGGAGCGGCAGCCGGCGGCGATCTGGCAATATCAGCGGCGGCTGGCGCTGGTGGACGAAGCGGGCCGCGTGATCGAGCAGGTGCGGCTGGCGGGCACGCCGCTGCCGGATCTACCGATCGTCATCGGGCCCGGCGCGAACCTGCGGCTGCAACCGTTGGCCCGCTTGCTGGACGCGGCACCGCAACTCAAGCCGATGCTCGATGGCGCGACGTGGGTGGGCGATCGCCGGTGGGATATCCGGTTCCGCTCGGGCGAAACGCTCTCGCTGCCGGAGGGGGACGAGGAGGCACGCGCCGCGTTGATCGACTTCGCGCGGCGTGATGGGGTGGCACGTCTGCTGGGCCAGGGGATCGTGCGGTTCGACATGCGCGTGCCGGGCCGGTTCGTGGTGCGGGTGAAGGATGCGCCGCTGCCGGCGATCGATACGCCGAAGGATGCGGCATCGTCGCCACCGGCGCAGACACCGGCCGCAACGCCACGTATCGCGCCGCCGCCGGTGGCGGAGGATGGAACGAACAACACATGAGGTCGGCCCGCTTGGGCGGGGGCGGATCTGGAGGCATCGGGGGCAGGCATGGCGCAGAATAACAACGGCAGGCTTATTACCGCGCTGGACATCGGATCGTCCAAGGTCTGTGCCCTCATCGCCTTGCTGCCCGAGGAGGGGGGCGAACTGCAGGTGCTGGGCACCGGCCAGCGCGAGAGCAGGGGCGTACGGCGCGGTTATATCGCCGACATGGAGCGCACCGAGGCGGCCATCCGCGAAGCGGTAGAGCAGGCCGAGCGGATCGCCCGCACCAATATCGAGGACGTGTATGTCAGCTTCTCGGCCGGCGGCCTCGTTTCCACGCTGGCGAGCGTCGAGGTGGATCTCGGAGGGCACCGGATCGAGCAGCGCGATATCGATGATCTGCTGGCGGCGGGGCGCGGATCGATCGATCCCGAGGGCCGCATGGTACTGCACGCGCAGCCGACGCTTTATACGCTGGACGGCCTGAAGGGCACCAAGACGCCGCTCGGCCTGCACGCGGACAGGCTGGGGGTGGATATCCACGTCGTCGCAGCGGAGGCGTCGCCGGTGCGCAACGTCGATCTCTGCGTGCGGTCGGCACATCTGGAGGTGAAATCGATCATTGCCGCCCCGATCGCGACCGGCATGGCCTGCCTGTCGGAGGAGGAGCGCGAATTGGGTGTCGCACTTGTGGAACTGGGCGCGGGCGTCACCAATGTCTCCCTGTTCGCGGGCGGGATGCTGGTGGGGCTGCACTCGATCCCGATGGGCGCGTCCGACATCACGGATAATATCGCGAGCGCCTTCGGCATGCGGCGGTTCGATGCGGAGCGGATCAAGACCTTCTACGGCTCGGCCACGACGTCTCCGCGCGACAATCATGAGATGATCGACATCGCGCCGGTCGGCGATCTGGACGGGGCGGACGGCAACCGCATCACGCGCGCCCAGCTGATTGCGATCATTCGCCAGCAGCTGGAACATTGGATGACCGAGGTGGCGAGCACGCTGAAGGCGCTCGGCTTCACCGGTCCGGTCGGGCGGCAGGTGGTGCTGACCGGCGGCGGGGCGGAGCTGAAGGGCATGGCGGACTATGCGCAGGGGCTATTGGGCCGGTCCGTGCGGATCGGGCGGCCACGCGGCCTCTCTGCCCTGCCGGACGCACACGCCGGCCCCGCCTTCGCCACGCTGGCCGGTTTAGTGCAATATGCCGCGAGCGATCCTGTGGATTTGCGCACGGTCGATCCCGCATTGACAACGGTTCATCGGCCCACCGGCACGGGCATGGTGCAGCGCATGATCGCGGCCTTCCGCAAGGCCTACTAAAATAGACCCGGATCAACTTTTTGCGTGCGTTACAAAGGCGCTTCGGGCAAGTTTCAAGGCAATGGTTGGAGCCGTCGCTGACGGCTACAGGAGATTCGAATGACGATCGAGTTCATGCGTCCCGAAGTCGATGAGTTGAAGCCGCGCATCAGCGTGATCGGGGTGGGCGGCGCGGGCGGAAACGCGATCGCGAACATGATCGCTTCCGACGTGCTGGGCGTGGATTTCATCGTTGCCAATACCGATGCGCAGGCTCTGAACGCCTCTTCGGCGGAAAGCCGCATCCAGCTGGGCCTGAAGATCACCCAAGGGTTGGGCGCGGGTTCGCGACCCGAGATCGGCCGCGCCGCCGCCGAGGAGACGATCGATCAGATCGAGCGTGCACTGGACGGGGCGCATATGTGCTTCATCGCGGCCGGCATGGGCGGCGGCACCGGTACGGGCGCCGCGCCGGTGATCGCCAAGGCCGCTCGCGATCGCGGCATCCTCACGGTGGGCGTCGTCACCAAGCCGTTCAGTTTCGAGGGCAACCGCCGCGCCAAATCGGCCGAGGCGGGGATCGACGAGTTGCAGAAGCATGTCGATACGCTGATCGTCATTCCGAACCAGAACCTGTTCCTCGTCGCCGATCCGAACACGACCTTCAAGGACGCGTTCAAGATGGCGGACGAAGTGCTGCAGCAGGGCGTGCGCGGCATCACCGACCTGATGGTGATGCCCGGCCTCATCAACCTCGATTTCGCCGACGTGCGATCGGTGATGGGGGAGATGGGCAAGGCGATGATGGGCACGGGCGAAAGCTCTGGCGACAACCGCGCGATCGAGGCGGCCGAGAAGGCGATCGCCAACCCGCTGCTGGACGGCGTCTCGATGAAGGGCGCGAAGGGCGTCATCATCTCGATCACCGGGGGCGAGGACATGCGCCTGATGGAGGTGGATGAGGCCGCCAATCACATCAAGGAACTGGTGGATCCGGACGCCAACATCATCTGGGGGTCGGCATTCAACAACGATCTGGAAGGCAAAATCCGCGTCTCCGTCGTCGCGACGGGGATCGAGGCGGACACCGCCACCGCGGCCGAACCCGCCAAGATGTTCACCTTCCCCCAGGCACGGCGGATCGATCCCGCGCCGGCCGCTGCGCCCGCGCCCGCGCCCGTAGCGGCACCCGCGCCCGTCGCGCCGCCCCAGGCAGCGGAGCAGGTGGCCGCGCCGTTAGCCGAGCAGGCACCGGTGGCCCGCGTGGCGGACGCAGCGCCCGTCGCGTC
>CAJYJW010000088.1 GCA_913775025.1 uncultured Sphingomonas sp.
CCACGCGCGACGCCGCCCCCTGTGCATTTCAGCATAAGCGTGAGAAGTCAGACGCGCAGGCGGTAGCCAACGCCGCGTTTGGTTTCGATCGGGTCCGGCCTGTCCGGCAGCGCCAAACGGGCGCGCAGGCGGCAGATATAGGTGTCGACGATATTGGTGGCGGGCACGGACTGAAGTCCCCAGACACGCTCGACCAGCGCCGCCCGCGTCACCACCATTCCCGCATTGCGGACGAGTTCGCTCAGCAGATTGAACTCGGTCGCGCCGAGATCGAGCACCACGCCGTTCCGCCATGCCCGCACCTTGCCGGGGCTGACGACGATATCGCCCGCGCGGATCGTGTCGCCGTCGCCGGTCCAGCGCCGGCCGCGTACGATCGCGCCGATGCGCGCTTCCAACTCCTCGGTTTCCACCGGCTTTACGATGTAATCGTCCGCGCCTGCCCGCAGCGCCTCCACCTTGTCCACCGTGCGACCGCGCGCGCTGAGCATGATGATCGGAACGGTCATCCCCTGCTCGCGCAATTGCCTTAGCACCGCGAGGCCGTCGATCTTCGGCAGCATCCAGTCGAGCAGGATCGCATCGAAGGCGCGGCCGTCGATCGCGTGCAGCGCGGAGCGGCCATCGCCCGCCAGCGTCGCGACATGATCGAACTCTCGCAGATCGTTCGCCAGCATCTCGGCGAAACCGGCATCGTCCTGCACAAGCAACAGATCCACCGCATCGGCCCTTCACGTCCGGATACCGCCGGCCGCCATGCGCCGCCGCCCCCCCCGTTGTCGAGCCGGCGGATGTCTGAGCCGGTCTAGGATCGTTCGCCGCCGGTAACCGGATCCTCATCGCTTCGTGGTTAACGAGGGATCATGCAGGAAACCCGTATCCGCCCGACGATCGCGACCAGGGCTCCGGTCCTCCTTATCCGTGGGCTGTTCGTCGCGACGATCCTGTCGGGGTCGTTCCTGCTCGTCCTCGTCCAGCCGATGGTGGCACGGATGGCCCTGCCACGCCTTGGCGGCGCGCCAGCCGTGTGGAACAGCGCGATGTTGGTCTATCAGGCGTTGCTGCTGGGCGGCTACGCCTATGCGCACGGGCTCGGCCGGCTCTCCCCCGCGCGCCAGGGGATCGTGCATCTGGCACTGATGCTCGCCGCCGCCGGCTGGCTGCCGATCGGTCTGGCGACGCTTGCGCAGCCGCCCGGCCTCAGCCCCGCCTTGTGGGTACCGTGGCTGCTCGCCGCCTCGATCGGTCCATTGTTCTTCGTGGTCGCCGCGCAAGCGCCGCTGATGCAGCGCTGGTTCGCGCTGGCGGTGCCGGCGGGCGACCCCTATGCGCTCTACGCAGCATCCAATCTGGGCAGCTTCGGCGGGCTGATCGCCTATCCGCTGCTGGTGGAGCCGGGGCTGACGGTGGCACGGCAGAGCCTTGCCTGGACGCTCGGCTACGGTGCCCTCGTGCTGTTCGTGCTCGGATGCGCGATGGTCGTGCGGGGCGTGGCGGCCCCGGCCGACGCGGTGCGGACGGTCGAGGCGATCGCGGCCCCCGTCCGGCGGGGGCAATGGCTGCGGTGGATCGCGCTGGCGGCGGTCCCGTCCGGCCTCATGTTATCGACCACAACGCACCTCACCACCGATATCGTCGCGATGCCGCTGATCTGGGTGCTGCCGCTAGGCCTCTACCTGCTCAGCTTTTCCATCGCCTTTTCCGATCATGTCCGGCTGACCGCCGGGATCCGACGCTCTTTTCCGGTGGCCCTGGTGATCGGGGCCGCCACTGCCTTCGCCACCACGCCGTTCCATCCGCTCCTGTCGGCGGCGGTGAGCCTGCTGCTGCTTCTCATCGTCGCGACCGCGCTGCATGGCGAGATGTATGCCACCCGGCCGGCGGCGGCGCATCTGACCCTTTTCTACCTCGCCATGTCGATCGGGGGCGTGGTGGGGGGGCTCTTCTGCGCGCTGATCGCGCCCGTCGCCTTCGACTGGGCCTATGAGCATCCGCTGCTGATCCTCGCCGCCGCGCTCCTGCTACCGCAAAGGCCGCTGTCCCCCCGGTTCGCGCGGTGGTTGGGATCGCCGCGTCAGGGTGCGCGGGTGCGGCGTTGGCTGGCGCTCGGGCTGCTGCTGCTGGCGCTGGCGGCGGGCGGCCTGCTGATCGGCGACGTGCCGCTGGCCGGGCGGGTCGCGATCCTGTGCGCGCTGGCGGCGGCGGCATTCGTGGCGGCGGGGAGGCGGTGGCTGTTCGCAGGCGCGGTGGCGGCGATCCTGCTGGCCGGCGGCGGCTGGCTGACGCTCCTCCAGTCCGCCACGCCCGGTATGCGGGTGCGCAGCTACTACGGCATCTACACGATCGCCAACCAGCCGGGCGGCACGCGCATTCTCGTCCACGGCACGACCACGCATGGCGTACAGCGCACGACGCCGGGACATGAGCGCGACGCGACCAGCTATTATGCGCCGCTGTCCGGCGTGGGGCAGGCGATGGCGGCGGTGCCGGCGCTGTATGGCCCGCATGCGCGGATCGGCGTGGTGGGGCTGGGGGCGGGGACGCTCGCCTGCTATGCGCGGCCGGGGCAACGCTGGCGCTTCTACGAGATCGATCCGGCGGTGGTGCGGATCGCGCGCGACCCGCGCCTGTTCACCTTCCTCAGCCGTTGCGCGCCGGATGTCCCGATCGAGATCGGCGACGCGCGGCTGGCGCTGTCGCGTGGCAGCGAGCCGGTGGCGGATCTGCTGGTGATCGATGCCTTCTCATCCGATGCGGTGCCGCTGCACCTGCTGACGCGCGAGGCCTTGGCGGTTTATGCGACCAAACTCTCCCCGCGCGGTCTGTTGATGATCCACATATCGAACCGCTTCTTCGATCTTGAGCCAGTGCTGGCGGCGGCGGCCAGGGATGCCGGCATGGAAGCGGCGTTGCGGGCCTATGAGCCGGACGCCGATGCGCGAAAGGCGGGGGCCGCGACATCCCTGTGGGTCGCCTTGTCACGGGACCGGATGACGATCGCGCATCTCATCGCGCCCGATGCCGATGGGTGGCGTCCGCTGCGGGCGGAACGCGGTTTCACGGGCTGGACCGACGATTATGCGTCCGTGCTGGCTGTGTTGAAACGTTTCTAGCCTGCCGATCGCATCCGATACCGGGCATCGGCAGGCAGCCGCCGGCTAGTAATTCCCCTTTATTCATCTAAGGCAAGCGTGGGGATATTCTAGCGCAAGGCGGGGGTGGGGTGATCAGTCCAAGGTTCGGGCAAGTCGCGGTCCGGCGGCGGGCGGCGTTCGTCGTGGCTGTCGGCTTCGCGACCCTCCTCTTGTCGCCGGCCGCTGCCGATCCGGGTATCGCGAGCGACCCCGGGTCCGAGAAAAGCGATATCATTGTCTATGGCCGCTCGATCGCGCAGATCGGCATCGCGACGTCTGGCTCGCAGGGCGTCGTCGGCTACCGCGATCTGGAGGACAGGCCGCTTGGTCGGGTGGGAGAGCTGGTGGAGAATGTGCCGGGGGTGATCGCTACCCAGCATTCCGGCACGGGCAAGGCCAACCAATATTTCCTGCGCGGCTTCAATCTGGATCATGGCACCGATTTTGCCGGTTTCGTCGATGGCGTGCCAGTTAATCTGCGCACCCATGGCCACGGGCAGGGTTATCTCGACCTCAACTTCCTGATCCCCGAACTTGTTGAGCGGATCGATTATCGCAAGGGGCCATATTTCGCCGACGTGGGCGACTTTTCGGCGGCCGGAACGGTCCGCTTCGAGACGGTCGATCGTCTCGCGACGCCGATGATCGAGGCAACGGCCGGCAGCTACGGCTATTATCGCGCGCTTGCCGCCGGCAGCGGCGCGGTGGGCGGCGGCGATCTGCTGGTCGCGCTGGATGGCACGCGTTCCAACGGGCCGTGGGATCTGAACGAGGATCTGCGCAAGGTGAACGCCCTCGTCAAATATTCGCAGGGCACGGCGGAGCGGAACTGGGATCTCGGCATCACCGGCTACCATGCGCGATGGAACTCCACCGATCAGGTGCCCGAGCGCGCGATCGCGAGCGGGCTGATCGGTCGTTTCGGCAATATCGACCCCGCGCTTGGCGGCCGCACCACCCGGATCGGGCTGACCGGCAACGCCCGTCTGGGGCGCACCGATATCAATCTATACGCGCTCTACTACCGCTTCCTGCTCACCTCCAATTTCACCTACTTTCTGAACGACCCGGTGAACGGCGACGAGTTTCAGCAGCGGGACAGGCGCGGCCAGTTCGGCGGATCGGTGCGCCACGCCATCGATACGACGATCGGCGGCGTGCCGATCACCTTCGTGGCTGGCGGGGAGGGGCGCTGGGATCATATCGGCCGGATCGGCCTCTATAGTTCGATCGCCGGACTGACGAGCGGCACCGTGCGGCAGGACAAGGTGGATGAATATAGCGGCGGCGTCTATGCGGAGGGCACCGCCGCGTTGACCGATCGCTTGCGGCTGACGCTCGGCCTGCGCGGCGATCTTTACGGTTATGACGTGCGGGCACAGACACTGGCGGCGAATGGCGGCCGGGGATCGGACGGGATGCTGAGCCCGAAGGCGGCGCTCGCCTGGCGCGTGACCGATATGGTCGAGCTGTATGCCAACTATGGCGAGGCGTTCCATTCCAACGACGTGCGCGGCGCCAGCATCCGCATCGATCCCGTCACTGGCGATCCGGTCGATCGCGTGCCGGTGCTGGTGAAGGCGCGCGGCTACGAACTGGGTGCGCGGGCGGAATACCGGCGCTTCACCCTGTCGCTGGTGGGTTATCATCTGAGCCTCGGCTCCGAGCTGGTCTTCGTCGGCGACGGCGGCACGACCGAGCCGAACGACGCGACCCGCCGCTATGGTGCGGAGGCGACGCTGTTCTGGCGGCCGACCGACTGGCTGGCGCTGGATGCGGCGGGGGCGATAACCCGTGCCCGCTTCCACGATGTCACCCCCGGCCAGGCACGCATTCCCAATTCCGTGAGCGAGGTGATCTCGGCCGGCGCGACCCTCGATCCCGGCGGTGGCTTCACGGGGTCGCTGCGGGTGCGGCATTTCGGCGCGGCGCCGCTGATCGAGGACGGCAGCGTGCGATCGCGGCCGACGACGCTTGTGAACCTCGGGGCTTACCGCAGCGCCGGGCGTTTCAAGATCGGTCTCGACGTGCTGAACCTGTTCGACGCGCGAGATGCGGACATCACTTATTTCTACGCTTCCCGTTTGCGGGGGGAGCCGGCGGAGGGCGTCGAGGACCGGCATATCCACCCGGTCGAGCCGCGGCAGGTGCGCGTGTCGTTGCGCTACCGCCTCTGACGATCGGGGCGGGCGGATAAGACAAAGGCGTGACGCCGCCCGTCAGCTTCAGAAAACATTCCCCCTCTAGGCGCACGGGCGAGAGCCGGTTTTTTCCCGGCGATGAGGGTGAGCCTTTCCGATGTCCGAACATGCCTCCGTCAGCCTGCCCCCCGCGCGGCGCCTTACCCGTCGCGCCCAGATGCGCGTGATCGGCATCTGCGCGGCGATCCTTGCGGCGATCGCGCTGGTCGCCGCCTTCGTGGGCGGCAAATCCGCCTCGGACGCGCAGGCGGACACGGGCGTGACGACGGGGGATGGCGGCTTCCGCCCGACGCCCACGCAGGCGCGCCAGCTGTCGATGGTAACGGTCGGGATGGGCGAGCAGGACGCGCAGGTGCAGGCGAGCGGCCTGATCCAGGTGGATGCGGATCACAGCACGCCGATCCTGCTGCCTTTCTCGGGCCAGATCACCGATGTGCTGGTGGAGCCGGGCGATCGTGTGGTGCGCGGCCAGCCCTTGCTGCGAGTCGCCTCCGCTGATCTCGCGGATGCGCGAAACGCCCTCCAGACCGCCGCCGGCCAGCTGACCAGCGCGACCGAGGCGGCGCGCCTCGCCTCCGCCAATGCCGCGCGGCAGAAGGCGATCGTCGATACGGCGGGCGGCGCCTATAAGGATTATCAGCAGGCACAGGCGGACCTCATCTCCGCCCGCGCGACGCAGCGGAGCGCGCAAGGGGCGCTCGCCGCCGCACAGGGGCGGCTGGCGCTGTTCTCGGGCGGCGGCGGCGGGGCCGGATCGGGCGGGGTGTACCGCTCTCCCGTTTCGGGCGTGGTCGCCGATCGCAGCGCCGCGCCCGGCCAGTTCGTGACGCAGGGGTCGCCCGCACTGATGACCATCACCAACCCCGCGACCGTCTGGCTCGTCGCGCAGTTGCCGGAGGACCAGGCCGAGCAGGTGCATCTGGGTGACAGCGTGACGGTGACGACGCCGGCGTTGCCCGGCCGCCAGTTCGCCGCGCGAATCAACAATATCGCGGCCGCCCTCGATCCCGTCACGCGGCGCCTCGCGGTGCGCGCGGCGGTGAGCAACCCCGATGGCGCGCTGAAGCCGCAGATGTTCGCCGCCTTCACCATCGTCGGCCGGGGCAACGGCTCGGGCGCCAACGCGCTGCTCGTGCCCGCGCAGGCCGTGATCTATGAGGGCGACGGCGCGCGTGTGTGGGTGGCCGGCCGCGATGGCGTGCTGCACGCCCGCACCGTGACGGTGGGCGAGACGCAGGACGGGCGTACCCGCATTCTGACCGGCCTGCGCGCCGGTGAGCGCATCGTCGCCGGCGGCGCGCTGTTCGTGAACGAGGCGGGACTGGAAGGATGAACCGCCTCGTCGAACTCTCCCTGCGCCAGCGCGTGCTGGTGCTGATGCTGCTCGTCGGCCTCGTCATCGCGGGCGCGGTCGGCTTCGCCAACCTCAACATCGAGGCCTATCCCGATCCCGTGCCGCCGATGGTGGAGGTGGTGACGCAGAGCCCCGGCGTTTCCTCCGAGGAGATGGAGCGCAACGTCACCACCCCGATCGAGGTGGCGATCGCGGGCCTGCCGCACCTGAACGCGGTCCGCTCCATCTCGCTGTTCGGCCTATCCGACGTGCGGATCCAGTTCAGCTACGACGTGTCGTTCCGCGAGGCGGAGCAGATGGTGCTGGGCCGCCTTTCGCAGGTGGGCAACCTGCCGAACGGCGCGCAGCCGCTCATCTCGCCCACCAGCCCGATCGGCGAGATCTACCGCTATCGTCTGCGCGGCCCGGCCGGCTATTCGGTGATGGATCTGAAGACCTTGCAGGACTGGGTGCTGCAACGCCGCTTCAAGCGCATTCCGGGCGTGGTCGACGTGACCGGCTGGGGCGGCAAGCTGCGCTCCTACGAGGTGCGTCTCGATCGCGACAAGCTGAACAGCCATGGCATCACGGTGCCGCAGGTGCTCGCCGCGATCGGCAAGAGCGATGGCAATGTCGGCGGCCAGACGATCAATTTCGGCGCGCAGGCCGCTATCGTGCGCGGCGTGGGCCTGATCGATTCGACGGACGCGATCCGCAGCGTTCTCGTCGGCACGGCGGGCGGGCAGCCGGTGCTGCTGCGCGATGTCGGCACGATCGCCATCGCCAATCCTCCCAGGCTCGGCATCGCGGGCGAAGGCACGGACAGCGACGTGGTGATGGGCATCGTGCTGATGCAGCGCGGCGCGCAATCCATGCCCACGATCGAACGGGTCAAGGCCGAGGTGGAGGAGATCAACAGCTCCGGCATATTGCCACCCGGCGTGCATCTGGAGCGTATCTACGACCGCTCCGATCTGATCCACGTCACCACGCATACGGTGATGCACAATCTGATCGCGGGCGTGCTGCTGATCTTCCTGCTGCAATGGCTGTTCCTGGGCGATCTGCGATCCGCCGTGATCGTCGCCATCACTATCCCCTTCGCGCTGGCGGTGGCGGTGCTGGTGCTGACGATCCAGGGGGAGTCGGCCAACCTGCTCTCGCTCGGCGCGCTCGATTTCGGGCTGGTCGTGGATGCCGCCGTCATCATGGTGGAGGCGATCTTCCGACGCATGGTGGACAGATCGCGCGATATCACCGCCGGACGTATCCACGCTACGCAGGCGACCCGTTTCTCGGCGATCCTGCACGCCTCCAACGATGTCAGCCGCGGCATCTTCTTCGCCGCCGCGATCATCATCGCCAGCTTCCTGCCGCTGTTCACGCTGACCGGGGTGGAAGGCCACATCTTCGGCCCGATGGCCAAGACCTACGCTTATGCGATCGGCGGCGGCCTGCTGGCGGCGTTCACGGTGGCGCCGGTCCTGTCCTCGATGCTGCTGCCAGACAGCCTGAAGGAAGTGGAGACCAAGGTCGTGCGCGGTATCCGCCGCATATACGAACCCGCCATCGCCTTCACCCTCGCCAATCGGATGCTGACGGTAGGGCTTACCGGGCTGCTGCTCGTCACGTCGGTGGTGGCGGTGCGCTCGCTCGGCATCGAGTTCCTGCCGCATCTGGAGGAGGGCAACCTTTACATCCGCGCCACGCTGCCGGGCTCGATCTCCTTGGAGGCGGGGCAGCCGGTGGTGAACGGCATCCGCGACATGATCGCGGGCTACCCGGAGGTCGATCACGTCACTTCGACCCACGGCCGCCCGGACGACGGCACCGACCCGACCGGCTTCTTCAACGCCGAATTCTACACGCCGCTGAAGCCGGCCGACCAGTGGCCGGCGGGCGTTACCAAGGAATCGCTCACCGCCGAGCTGCAACAGCGGATCGAGGCGCGCTATCCGGGCGTGGAGCTGGAATTCAGCCAGTATATCGAGGATGGCGTGGAGGAAGCGTCGTCGGGTGTGAAGGCGCAGAATTCGCTCAAGATCTTCGGCCCCGATCTCGCGACGCTGGAAAAGCTGGCCGCGCAGATCAAGCATGAGATCGGCGGGGTGAAGGGCATCGCGGATCTCGGCGTATCCGACTCGCTCGGCCAGCCGACCGTCCGCATCGATATCGATCGCGCGGCGGCCGCCCGCTACGGCCTGACGCCCGACGACATCAACCAGACGATCGCCTCGGCGATCGGCGGGCAGGAAGCGGGCGACCTGTACGAGACCAAGACGGATCGGCACTATCCGATCATCGTCCGGCTCAACCAGTCGCAGCGCAGCGACCTGGGCGCGTTGCGCGGGATCACGGTCGGCGCACCGTCGCCGAACGGCGGCCCGCTGGTGCAGGTGCCCTTGTCGGAGGTGGCGAAGGTCAGCCTCACTTCGGGCGCGTCGTTCATCTATCGCGAGCATCAGGAACGCTATCTGCCGGTGCGGTTCAGCGTGCGCGGCCGCGATCTCGGCGGCGCGATCGACGAGGCCAAGGCGCGCATCGCGGCGCATGTCACCATGCCGCCCGGCTACCATCTGGAATGGGCGGGTGAGCTTCAGAACCTGACGAGTGCGATCCAGCGGCTGGAAATCGTGGTGCCCGTCAGCCTCGTGCTCATCCTGGTGCTGCTGTTCGCCAACTTCGGATCTGTGTTCGATACGCTGCTGGCGTTCAGCGTGATCCCGATGGCGCTGATCGGCGGCGTACTGGCGCTGGTGTTGACGGGAACGGCGTTCAGCATCTCTGCCGCGATCGGCTTCGTCGCGCTGTTCGGCATCGCGGTGATGGACGGCATCCTCGTCGTCTCCACCTATAATCAGCAGATCGACGAGGGGCTGGATCGAGAGAAGGCGATCACCGCCACCGTGGGGCACGCGCTGCGCCCGGTGCTGATGACCTGCCTTGCCGCCGCAATCGGCCTGTTGCCGGCCGCCCTTTCGAACGGCATCGGCAGCCAGGTGCAGAAGCCGCTCGCCCTCGTCGTCGTCGGCGGCATGTCGCTGGCGCCGGTGCTGATCCTGCTGGTGCTGCCGGTGCTGATCGTGCGGTTCAGCCGGCACGGCAGCGTTCGCAACCCGGAAAGCCACCGCCATCATGCCGACGGCACGCCCCTGGAGATCGCATGATGCGTCGCCTCTCTCATACTCTCGCGGCCGCCCTCATGGTGGTGGCGATCCCGGCGGGCGCCGCCCGCCCGCTGCCGGCCCCGCCGCTGCTGCCCCCCGCGCGCACCGATACGGTCATCGCGCCGGTCGCCGGCCCGGCGCAGCGCCTGGTTGCAGGCGCGCCCGCCGATAATGGCTGGTGGCACACCTTCGCCAACCCTACGCTCGACGCGCTGGTGGCGCGCGCGCTTGCCGCCAACGAGGATATTGCCACGGCCGAGGCGACGTTGCGCCAGGCGCGCGAGCAGGCGCGCGCGGTGCGCGGCGGGCTCGGCCCGCAGGTCGATCTCGGCTATCAGGGGGAGCGTCAGCGCGTCTCCAAAAGCCTGTCCGGTCCGCTCGCCGACGATCGCGACTACCTCTACAGCTTCCACACCGCGCAGCTTTCCGTCACCTATGCGCCCGACGTGTTCGGCGCGGGCCGAAATCGCGTGCGGTCCGCGCGCGCGCAGGCGGATGTCGCGGCGCAGCGGCTGGCGGCGGCGCGTGGCACGGTCGTGGCCGATCTTGTGGAGGCGGTGATCGAGCAGGCGGGCCTGCGCGAG
>CAJYJW010000089.1 GCA_913775025.1 uncultured Sphingomonas sp.
CCGCATGGTTCAAAAGGGCTGCCAGCCGTCTGGCCGCCTCGACCTCCCCGACGCAGTGGAGCCGGTGCTGGCCGAAGTGCTGGCCGCCTGGGATCTGGATGCCGAAACTTTCGCGGGCCGCGCGCGGGAGGCGCGGGTCGCCCTTCAGGAAGCCAAGCGCCGACTGGGTGCAGAGCGCGGCTACGTTCATCACGACACGATGACGGACAGCCAGCTTACCGATTATTATCACTATACTCTGTGGCCTAACCTCACGATCACGATGAGCCCGGACGGCTTCCAGATCCTTCGCTCCGAACCGCACCCGACCGATCCCGAGCGGTGCATCTTCGAGCATTGGTACATCATGCCCGAGGTGACCGGCCGCACCGAGGTGGTGACCCCGGTCGGCACCGTGCCCTACGATCATGCCGAGAAGGACGTCGTGATCTATGGCGAGAAGACGCTCGGCTACGTCGCGGATCAGGATATGTCGATCGCCGTGGGCCAGCAGCAGGGCCTTCATTCCCGTGGCTATACCGGCGGACTGCTGACAGGGCAGGAGAAGCGCATCCAGCGCTTTCACGAACTGATGCACGACGCGATGGGTATCGCCCCCCATGGCTGAGGCGGCCGCGCCGGGCCGGGGCGGCGATCGCATCGACTGCGTGCTGATCGCGGCGGGCAAATATCACGACATCGATTATGCCCGGCTGGAACTGCTCAAGCTGCTGGCCGAGGACGAACGCGTTCGGGTAAGGGTGTTCGAGGATTACGAGAATATCCCGGCGATCCGCGCCGCCGACATGATCGTCACCTATACCTGCGATGTCGTGCCCTCGCTGACCGCGCAGGAGGCGCTGCGCGACTGGTTGGCCGACGGCGGGCGCTGGTACGCCCTCCACGGCACAAGCTCGATCCTGCGCCTGCTGGATACCGGCCTGTGGGATGCGCCGCGCGTCGCCCCCCTGTTCATGGATCTGCTCGGCAACCAGTTTTTGAGCCATCCGCCGATCGAGCCCTATCGCGTCCGCGTGACCGACCCGAGCCACCCGCTCGTCGCGGGCATCGAACCGTTCGAGACGACCGATGAGCTCTATCACCTGGAACAGCATGGGCCGCTCCAAGTGCTGCTCGATGCCGAATGCGACCAGCCCGGCACCGGCTTCGTCGAGGCGGAGGATGCGAGGGGTATCCAGCCCGTATTCTATATCAAAAACCATGGCGCAGGCGCGGTGCTCTATCTGACGCTCGGCCATTGCCGCGGCCATTATGACCTGCAGCCGCTGGCGGATTGGTGGCCGACCGTGGACCGCTGCGCGTGGGAGCTGCCGGTGTTCCACACGCTGCTGCGCCGAGGCCTGGAGTGGGTGAAACCGGCACGGGAGAGCGCCAGCGGATAGCCCTTGCCAAACCCCAACAGAATGCTAGGTTTCCGTCACGAGAGGACTCCTCGGCGACTGATCCAGCAAAAGGACGGGGCGGGTGACAATAGCTGGCAATATCGAACGCGTTCGCATCCGGACTCCGCAGGACGTGCGGCCGGCGGCAGAGGCATTCCGTGACCTCGCCATCGAGCTTGGCGATTTCCGCATAGCGCCTTCGCGCAACATCGCCGTCAAGGCGCCGATGGTGGATGCGGATGGGAACATCCTGGCCAACAGCATATTCGGCTGGACCGATAGCGAGGCCGATCGCTGGTGGCACACGCCGCGACTGGCGCTCGATTCCCCGATCACCGGGGCCTGCCGCTACACCAGCGAGCCGTTCTGGGCCTCGGCGCTCGGCATTTTCAGCAAACAGACCAACCCATTCCTGGACAAGATCGATCTTACCAACTTCGAGAGCCGCGCGTTGACGCGGGCCGCGATCGTGGTGCCGGTGCATCTTCCCTTCGGGCAGGTCGGCGCCGTCAGCTTCAACCCGCGCGATCCGGCGCGTACCGATCTGTCGGACGATTTCGATCGTCTCGGCGATGAGCTGGGCATCTATGCCCGTACGTTCATCGCCAGCTATGTACCGGTCATGTGCAAGGCGGAGCGGTTGCCGGGCGGTTCCCGCCTGTCCAAGCGTGAGGTGGAATGTTTGCGCTGGGCGGCGATCGGCAAGACCGATCAGGAGATCAGCACGATCATCGAGCGCAGCCGCGCGACCGTGCGTTTCCACATCCACAACGCCTCGGTGAAGCTGGACGCGGTGAACCGCAGCCAGACCGTCTTCAAGGCAGCGCAGCTGGGGTATATCGGCCTTAACAGCTAGGCCGCCTGGCGCCGCCTAGCTCTTTTACGAGTCCCCCACCCTGCCGCTTTGCGGCTTAGGTGCCATAAAGGATGGGGGAGCGCTTGATGACACGGCCGATCGCCGACGGTATATTGACCGACGAACATCCGCCCCGCCTTGTCGGTGGCCAAGATCGCGAGACGGGGCGGATCGTCTTCCCGATGCCCTCCGGGCATGAAGGCGAACGGTTCGATCCCGTACCCCTCGCGCGCGAGGGGACGATCTGGACTTGGACGATCCAGCGCTTCCCGCCGAAATCGCCGCCCTATGCCGGGCCGCAGCCGTTCGAGCCGTTCGCGGTCGCCTATGTCGAACTGCCCGGGCAGGTCATCGTCGAAAGCCGGCTGACGGGCTTCGACTTCGCCGATCTGGCCTGCGGGCTGCCCGTGACACTCACCACATTGCCGTTCGGTGAAACCGAGGACGGCGATCCCATCCACACCTACGCATTCGGGCCCGCGCAATGAGCAAGACCTGCATCATCGGCATCGGCATTCACCCCTTCGGCCGCACCGACGGCATGACCGGGCTCGACATGGGTGTCGCGGCCGTCCGCTCCGCGCTCGGGGATGCCGGGGTCGAGTGGCGCGACATGCGCTTCGCCTACGGCGGATCGGATGCGGCGGGCAATGCGGATACCATGGTCTCGCGCCTCGGCCTGACCGGGATCGAGTTCATCAACGTCAAGAACGGCTGCGCGACAGGCGGATCGGCATTGATGGCGGGTGCCGCCGCGATCGCGTCGGGCAAGGCGGATCTCGGCATCGCGGTCGGCTTCGACAAGCATCCGCGCGGTGCGTTCGATCCCAAGCCTGCCGAATGGGGCCTGCCCGACTGGTATGGCGAAACCGGTCTGATGCTGACGACGCAATTCTTCGCGATGAAGATCCAGCGATACATGCAGCGGTTCGGCATCAGTGCCGAAACACTCGGCCGGGTGGCGGAGAAGAGCTTCCGCAACGGCGCGCTTGCCGATCACGCGTGGCGGCGCACCCCGGTCGATCTCGACACGATCATGAACGCGCAGATGGTGAGCGATCCGCTGACCAAATATATGTTCTGCTCACCCGCCGAGGGCGCGGTGGCGCTCGTCCTCGCCTCGGAAGACAAGGCGCGGCGCATGGGCGTACCGATCATCAGACTAGAGTCGGCGGTGATGCGCACGCGTCCTGCCGGATCGTTCGAGGTGTTCGCACCGTCGGTCGACATCGGCGGCGGCACCGCCACCGCGACGCGCACCGCGAGCCATGCCGCGTTCGAGGAAGCGGGCATCGGCCCCGAGGATATCGACGTCGCGCAGCTTCAGGATACCGAGGCGGGCGCGGAGATCATGCATATGGCCGAGAACGGCTTTTGCGCCGATGGCGAGCAGGAGCAGTGGCTGGCCGAAGGCCGGACCGAGATCGACGGTGCCTTGCCCGTCAACACCGACGGCGGCTGCATCGCCTGCGGCGAGCCGATCGGCGCTTCGGGCCTGCGGCAGGTGTACGAGAACGTCACCCAATTGCGCGGCGCCGGCGGCGCGCGGCAGGTGCCGGGTGATCCGAAGCTCGCTTATTCCCATGTCTACGGCGCGCCGGGCGTTTCGGCCGTCACCATCCTGTCACGCTGAGGGAGCGACGATGCAACTGAGCCGCGACGAACTGCTGGGCGCCTACCGGCGCATGGCGACGATACGCTCGTTCGAGGAACGCCTGCACGACGAAATCGCCAAGGGCGAGATCGCGGGCTTCACCCACCTGTATTGCGGGCAGGAAGCCGCGGCGGTCGGCGTGTGCGACCATCTCGGGGACGACGACTTCATCGTCTCCACGCATCGCGGTCATGGCCATTGCCTGGCCAAGGGCGTCGAGGTGAAGGGGATGATGGCCGAGATCTATGGCCGCGCGACCGGCACCTGCAAGGGCAAGGGCGGATCGATGCACATCGCCGACATCGACAAGGGCATGCTGGGCGCGAACGGCATCGTCGGCGCAGGCGCGCCGCAGGCAGTGGGCGCCGCGCTTGCTGCAAAGATGGACGGGAACGGCAGGATCGGCCTCTCCTTCTCGGGCGACGGCGCGTGCAACCAGGGCACCACCTTCGAGGCGATGAACATGGCGGTGGTGACCAAGGCCCCGGTGATCTTCGTATTCGAGAATAATCATTATTCGGAGCACACCGGCCCCGCCTACGCCACCGCCACCTCCACCGATATCGCGGGCCGGGCCGAGGCATTCGGCATGAAGGCGTGGCGCGCGAACGGCTGCGACTATTTCGACACCTACGAAACGATGCGGGAGGTGCTGGACTATGTACGCGCCGGCAACGGCCCGGCGGCGGTCGAACTGGATACCGAGCGCTTCTACGGCCATTTCGAGGGGGATCCGCAACGCTATCGCGGGCCCGGCGAGATCGACCGGCTGCGGGCCGAGCGTGACTGCCTCACAGCCTTCCGCCGCCGTGTGACGGAGGCGGGGCTTCTCGCCGACGCCGATCTCGACACCATCGAGGCAGAGGTCGCCCGCCTGATCGACGAGGCTGTCGACGAGGCGCGCGCAGCCCCCGCGCCTACGCCCGCGATGGTGCTCGAAGACGTCTATATCTCCTACTGATCGGAACCGACCTTCATGACGAGGATGATGATCCGCGAAGCGATCCTGGAGACCATACGGTCCGAGATGCGCCGCGACCCCACGGTGATGATGCTCGGCGAGGATATCGTCGGCGGCATGGGCACGGCCGGCGGCCCCGAGGCGATCGGCGGCATCTGGAGCACCTCCACCGGCCTGTGGGAGGAATTCGGCAGCAATCGCATCATCGACACGCCGATTTCCGAAAGCGCGATCATCGGGTCGGCCGCCGGCGCGGCGCTTGCCGGCAAGAGACCGATCGCCGAATTGATGTTCGCCGATTTCGTCGGCGTCTGCATGGACCAGATCTGGAACCAGATCGCCAAGTTCCGCTACATGTTCGGCGGCAAGTCCAAATGCCCGGTGGTCATCAGGCTGGTCTATGGCGCGGGCTTCAACGCCGCGCCGCAGCACAGCCAAGCGGTCTATTCGATGATGACCTCGATGCCGGGCGTGAAGGTGGTGATGCCCACTACCCCGGCCGATGCGAAAGGCCTTTTGACGCAGGCGATCCGCGACGACGACCCCGTGCTCTTTTTCGAGCATAAGGCCCTCTACGGCGTGAAGGGTGAGGTGCCGGACGGCGACTATGTGATCCCCTTCGGCCACGCGCGGCAGGTGCGCGCGGGCGAGCACGTCACCATCGTCGCCATGGGCATGATGGTGGGTCTGGCCGAGAAGGCCGCCGACCAGCTGGCTCAGGACGGGATCGGCTGCGACGTGATCGATATCCGCACCACGAGCCCGCTCGACGAGGAGGCGATCCTGGATTCGGTCGAGATGACGGGTCGGCTGGTGGTGGTGGACGAAAGCCCGCCGCGCTGCTCGGTTGCCGCGGACATCTGCGCGATGGTCGCCAACAAGGCGTTCGCCGCGCTGAAGGCGCCGCCCGCGATGGTGACGCCGCCGCACACGCCCGTGCCCTTCGCGCGCGAGTTGGAAAGCGCCTACCTCCCCTCCCCGCCGAAGATCGTCGATGCGGTGCGTTCCGTGCTGGCGTATCGCTGATGGCCGCGCTGAAACCCTTCGCCATGCCCAAGTGGGGCATCGAGATGACCGAGGGCACCATCGCCGAGTGGATGGTCGCCGAGGGCGAGACCTTCTCGCGCGGTCAGGTGCTGACGCTGATCGAGACGGACAAGATCACCAACGAGGTGGAGGCCGAGGAAACGGCGCAATTCGCGCGCATCGTGGCGCAGCCGGGCCAGACCTATCCGGTCGGCGCGTTGCTGGCAGTGATGTCGGACGGCCCGGCGACCGAGGCGGAGATCGCCG
>CAJYJW010000090.1 GCA_913775025.1 uncultured Sphingomonas sp.
CCGTTTCATGCCACCTACGGCGCGCGGCTGGCGAGCGTCGACCTGATCGCCGGCGCCGCGGTGATCGTTATGGTCGCCTATGCCCTCGCCCAGCGGCGGCGGGTGGCGGTGCACGCATCGGCGATGCTGGCGACGGCCTTGCTGGTGCTGCCGCCGATTCTCGGCCGGTTGCTGCCGGCGATCCCCGACTTTCCCACCGGCGGCGCGGCGGGGTTCGG
Source organism: uncultured Sphingomonas sp. (assembly GCA_913775025.1). Taxonomy (GTDB): domain Bacteria; phylum Pseudomonadota; class Alphaproteobacteria; order Sphingomonadales; family Sphingomonadaceae; genus Alterirhizorhabdus. Next base: position 219 of record CAJYJW010000090.1, read on the forward strand.
CGGGTTTCGGCTGTCGTTCCATCTCGCCAACCTTGTGACGCTGCTGACCGCCATTCTGCTCGCGATGCGGGGGCCGAGGCGTGGCATCGGCTTCGCCTTTGCCGCCGCCGCGACCGCCGCGCAGATGATCGCGTTCGAGACGATCGGCGGCACCGCCACGTGGCAACGCTGCATCACGCTGCTGACCGACCTGCCCCCCGCCCCGCTTGCAATCGCCGCCGCCGTCGCGAGCGGCGCGCTCCTTGATGGGGTATGGCGCATAGTCCCGCCGCGCGTCGCTCGATAACGTCGGGTCCGGAAACGATAAGGACGAAAATGCGGATGGTCGGGGAGACAGGATTCGAACCTGCGACATCCTGCTCCCAAAGCAGGCGCGCTACCAGACTGCGCCACTCCCCGACGAAGGGTTGCGCCTAGGCCGGTATCGGCCGGGACGCAAGCATTTGGTGGGCCCGGCAGGACTCGAACCCGCAACCTAGCCGTTATGAGCGGCCAGCTCTAACCATTGAGCTACAGGCCCCACCTGTGGCGCGAGCGATAGCGTCGCCGCCTACGCCTGCGCAAGGGCGTTGATGCCCCTGCCCGTCATGCGGAGTCGCGTTCGACCAGCACCGGCGGCATCATCACCGAGGGTGCATCCTCGCCGGCGATGCGGCGGAACAGCGCGGAGACCATTTCGTCGGCGCCGCGCGCAATGTCCTGTCGGACGGTCGTAATGCGCGGCACGGCGCTGAGCGCCAGCGGCAGATCGTCATAGCCGACCACCGGCATGTCGTCGGGCACGCGGATGCCGCGATCGGCCAGCACCCGCAGCGTGGTGAGCGCGATCACGTCCGATGCGGCGGCGATGCCGTCGATCTCGCCGCCGACGCGGTCGAGATGCGCGGTCACCTCCTGCACCATGATGTCGGAGGCGAGATGGGTGTCGAGCTGGATCGGCGGATGGTCAATCCCGGCCGCCGCCATCGCCGACGCGACCCCTTCGTAGCGCTGGCGGATTTCGGGGGCGCGAAGTTCGCCGAGGAACGCGATGCGCCGCGCGCCCCGCGCGATCAGTCGCTCGCCCGCCATCCGCCCCCCAGCGATATTGTCGGTGCCGACCGCGCAGTGCACCTGCCCCGGCAGGTCGCTGCTGCCCCATGCGACGAGCGGGCGATAGCGGCGCGCGACGCGCTCGATCGTATCGACCTGATCCGATTGGCCGATCAGCAACACGCCGTCCATCATCCCCGAATCGACGATCCGCTCCAGCCAGTCGGTCGCATCGGGAATGATGCGCGACAGCATCAGGTCGTAGCCGTCCTCGGTCAGCCGGTCGGCGAGAAAGCCGAGCATCGTCATGAAGAACGGGTCCGACAGATGCTGCCGCCGTTCATGGCCCAGCGGTACGACAACCCCGATCACCCCGGTGCGCTGCGTCCTGAGCCGGCTGGCCATCTGGTTCGGGCGGAAGCTGTGTTCGGCGGCCAGTGCCTGGATGCGGTCGCGGGTTTCCGCATTGACCAGTGACTTACCGGCCAGGGCGCGCGACACGGTTCCCGGCGACACCCCCGCCAGCCGCGCCAGATCGGCGATGGTCCGCACCCGCGACATCTGTGCATTCTGCTCCATGCCGCTGCTTGTACGAAGAAAAACTCGCCGTCCGCCAGCAGAAATATCAGGCCGTATTGGAACGTTGCAAACGTTTGCGAAAGTCGATAGCGGATCGACGGTGCCGGCGTGACTTGCGACATCGCGCCATGGTGCGGCACAACGCCGGCCGACCCATGGGGAGAGGATCGACATGCATTCCGACACGATCGTGGCTGGCGTGGAGCTGGGTGGCACCAAATCGATCGCGGTGGTCGGGCACGGGCGCGAGATCATCGACCGGTTCCGGGTACCGACGACCACGCCGCAAGAAACGCTGGGCGCGATCGCCGCGAAGCTTGCCGATTGGCGACGGGACCATTGCCCCGCCGCGATCGGCATCGCCAGCTTTGGCCCCGTCTCGGTCGCCGACGGCACGATGCTGCCGACGCCCAAACCGCACTGGGCGGGGGCGGAGATCGTCGCTCCACTGGCGCAAGGGTTCGACAAGGTAGCGTTCCATACCGACGTGACCGGCGCGGCGCTGGGCGAAGGCGCGTTCGGCGCGGGCGTCGGCCTGTCCGACTTTCTGTACGTCACTGTCGGCACCGGGGTCGGCATGGGGATCATCGCCGGCGGGCGGCCGGTGACCGGCATGATGCATCCGGAGGCGGGCCATATCCGCGTCCGCCGCCGTGCCGACGATGCGTTCGCCGGCGCCTGCCCCTTTCACGGGGACTGTCTAGAGGGACTGGTCAGCGGCCCGGCGATCGCGGCGCGGACCGGCGGGCCGGCGCATCTGCTGTCCGCCGACGATCCGGCATGGCGCGATGTCGCCGACGCGCTGGGCGAGGCGTTCGCGACGCTGTTCCTCACCCTCTCCCCAGCCCG
>CAJYJW010000091.1 GCA_913775025.1 uncultured Sphingomonas sp.
ATCATAGGAACCGCCTTCCGCGCAGGCAAGCAATCGCGTAAGCCCCGCGCCATGCCCGATATGCCCGCCCCCGCTGCTCCCAAGCCGCCGCTGTCCCTGCTGATCGCCGCCCCGCGCGGCTTTTGCGCCGGCGTCGATCGCGCGATCCGCATCGTGGAGCTGGCGATCCAGAAATACGGCGCCCCCGTCTACGTGCGGCACGAGATCGTCCACAACCGCTACGTGGTGGACGGTCTGAAGGCCAAGGGCGCGATCTTCGTGGAGGAGCTGGACGACGTGCCGGATGGCGTGCCGGTGGTCTTCTCCGCGCATGGCGTACCCAAGGCGGTGCCGCACAAGGCGGAGGAGCGGGGGCTCGAATATGTCGATGCCACCTGCCCGCTCGTCTCCAAGGTGCATCGCCAGGCGGAGCGGCTGGTGGACGCCGGGCGGCACATCCTGTTCATCGGCCATCGTGGCCACCCGGAGGTGATCGGCACATTCGGGCAGGTGCCCGATGGGCGCATGACCCTGATCGAGACGGCGGCGGATGCCGAGGCGGTCGAGGTGGCGGATGCCGGCAATCTCGCCTTCCTGACGCAGACCACCCTGTCCGTCGACGATACGGCGGACATGATCGCCATCCTCCAGCGCCGCTTCCCCGCCATCGTCGCGCCGCGGGGGGAGGATATCTGCTACGCCACCTCCAACCGGCAGGCCGCGGTCAAGGTGATCGCGGAGGCGTGCGAGGCGATGATCGTGATCGGCGCGCCCAACTCCTCCAACTCGCTGCGGCTGGTGGAGGTGGCGGAGCGCGCGGGCGTGAAGGCGCGCCTGATCGAACGCGCCGCCGATCTCGATCTCGGCTGGCTGGAGGGTGTGACGACGCTGGGCATCACCGCCGGCGCATCCGCCCCCGAGGTGCTGGTGCGCGAGCTGGTCGACCGCCTCGCCACCCGCTTCACGGTTACCGAGCGCGAGGCCGAGGCGATGCGCGAGAACATGATCTTCAAGCTGCCGCGCAGCCTGGATGCGGCCGCCTGACGCGATGGCTGTCTATACCCAGGTGTCCGCCGAGGCGCTGGCCGGCTTCCTCGCACGCTACGATGTCGGCACGCTCGATTCGCTGAAAGGCATCGCCGAGGGGGTCGAGAACAGCAACTATCTGGTCGACACCACGCGCGGCCGCTTCATCCTGACGCTGTACGAGAAGCGCGTCGATGCGGGCGATCTGCCCTTCTTCCTCACCCTGCTCGATCACCTCGCCGATCGCGGCCTGCCGGTGCCGCGCGCGATCCGCGATCGGGAGGGCCGCCAGATACAGACGCTGTGCGGCCGCCCCGCCTGCCTGATCGAGTTCCTCCACGGCGTGTCGCTCAGCCACCCGACGCCGCCTCAGGCGCAAGCGGCGGGCGAGGCGCTGGGGCGGATGCACGGCGCGCTGGCGGACTTCACCGGCAGCCGCGCCAACAGCCTCGGCCCCGCCGGTTGGCGCGATCTGGCGGATCGCTGCGGTGGCGATCTCGATGCGATCGCCCCGAGCCTGCGCACCCGCGTGGACGAGGAACTCGCCTTTCTTGTCGCGCACTGGCCCGCCGGGCTCGCCACCAGCGTGATCCATGCCGATCTGTTTCCGGACAATGTGCTGATGCTGGGCGATACGGTGGGCGGCATCATCGATTTCTATTTCGCCTGTACCGACGTGCGCGCCTGGGATGTCGCCGTCACCCATGCCGCCTGGTGCTTCGCCAATGACGGCACGGGCTTCGACGATCGGCTCTCCACCGCGCTCTTCGCCGGTTATCAGGCGGGCTTCGGGCTGACGGACGCGGAACGCGCCGCCTTTCCCATATTGGCGCGCGGGGCGTGCCTGCGCTTCCTGCTCACCCGCGCGTGGGATTGGCTGAACACGCCGGCCGACGCGCTCGTGACGCGCAAGGATCCGCTCGCCTTCCTCCGCCGGCTCGATTTCTATGCCGCCGCCGAACCACGGACGTTCTTCGCATGACCGACACCGAACTCCAGCACGTCTCGATCGCGACGGACGGCGCATGCAAGGGCAACCCCGGCCCCGGCGGCTGGGGCGCGCTGATCCGCATGGGGGAGCGCGAGAAGGAACTTTCCGGGGGTGAGAACCCGACGACCAACAACCGCATGGAACTGATGGCCGCGATCCGCGCCTTGCAGGCGCTGAAACGCCCGTGCCGCGTGACGCTGACCACCGACAGCCGCTACGTGATGGATGGCCTGACCAAGTGGATCAAGGGATGGCAGAAGAATGGCTGGAAGACGGCGGCCAAGCAGCCGGTGAAGAACGCCGATCTCTGGCAGGAGCTGCTGGACGCCGCCGCCACCCACCGCATCGGCTGGGAATGGGTGAAGGGCCACGCCGGCCACCCGGATAACGAGCGCGTGGACAAGCTGGCGAGCGATGCCGCCGTGCTGGCCGGGCGATCGGCCCGCGCCGGCTGACGCGCCCGCCATGTGCAACCGGGCGCGGCTGGCCGACGGGCCGGATATGCTGGCCAAGCACTTCCCGGTCGATTGGTGGGCGGATCGGCCGAGGGACAATCGTTTCGATCCACGTGAGCTCGCGCCACGCGGCCGCGCCTGCGTGATCCGCCGTGACGCGCGCGGCACGGGCGTGGATTTCATGGCGTGGGACGTGCTTGGCGGGCAGGCGCGCGTCCCGATGACCAACGTGCGCAACCTCGCCTTGCCGCAATGGCGGCGGCTGGCCGAGGCGCCGGAGAACCGCTGCCTCATTCCCCTGACCGAATTTTGCGAGTGGACGCCAGAGACGCACGACGTCGGCGGCGGCAGGCCGATTAAGGGCGAGATGTGGTTCCGCCTGCTCGACCAGCCGGTCTTCGCGGTGGCGGGCTTCTGGCAGGAGACCGCGCAGGGGCGCGGCTTCGCCATGGTGACGTGCGATCCCAATCCGCTGGTCGCCCCCATCCACCCGAAGGCGATGTTGACGGTGCTGGAACAGGCGGATCACGAACGCTGGCTGACTGGCGACCATGCCGACGTGATCGCGTTGCAGCGGCCTTATGATGCCGCCCGCATGGCGGTGCGCGGGCCGGAATTCCCGACGCGGCGGAAAACCACGGCGATGCCGGACCTGTTCGGCTGAGCGACCACGCCCCGCTCTTACGGAACGTCCGTTTCCCGTCGGGGGTTTGATCGGCCTCCCCCGCCGCAACATCCGAGACATTCCATGGCCCGCACCGTCGCCGATGCCCTCGTCACCACCCTCGCCGAACTTGGCGTCCGCCAGATCTTCGGGGTGGTGGGCGATGCGCTCAACCCGCTGACCGACGCGATCCGCCGGCAGGAGGCGATAGAATGGATCGGCGTGAGACATGAGGAAGGCGCGGCGCTGGCGGCGGCTGGGCAGGCCAAGCTGACCGGGCGGCTCGCAGTCTGCTGCGGCACCACCGGCCCCGGCGGAAACCATCTCGTCGCCGGGCTGTACGAGGCGCGCAAGGATCACGCCCCCGTGCTCGCCATATCGGGCGGCGTGCCGGCGGCGCAGCGCGGCACCGATCATCTGCAGGAGGATGCGCCCGACCTGCTGTTCCGCGACGTGTCCGTCTATACGCAGACGATCACCGCGCCGGAGCAGGCCGCCCCCGTGCTGCGCCAGGCGATCGCCGAGGCCTATGGCAAACGCGGCGTGGCGCATCTCAACATCCCCGCCGACGTGATTGGCGAGAAGATGCCAGAGGACGTGTCGAGCCTCCCCGTGCTGCGCCCCCGCCCCGAGGTGACACCTGACCCCGCCGACATCACCGCGCTGGCGGGGGAGATCAACGCGGCGGGCAAGATCGCCATCTTTGCGGGCGAGGGCTGCCGTGGCGCGATCGACCGGGTGATGGCGCTGGCGGATCGCATCCAGGCCACCGTCGCCCATACGTTCCGCGCCAAGGATATGCTGGCCTACGATCACCCGCGCTGGATCGGCGGCGTCGGCCTGATCGGCGGCGCGCCGGGGGTGGATGCGCTCAACGACGCCGATCTCGTGCTGATGCTCGGCAGCGATTACCCGTACAACGAATTCCTGCCGCAGGACGGCCGCGTCATCCAGATTGACGAGCGCGCCTTCGCGATCGGCCGCCGGGCGGCGGTGCGGCTGGGCATCGTCGGTTCGGTCGGCCCGGCGCTCGCCGCGCTGCTGCCGCTGGTCGCCGCGAAGACGGACACCGCCTTCTTTGAAAAGGCGACGAAAGCGCGCGCATCATGGGATGCCATGCTGGATAAGCGGGCCGATCCGCTCCGCTCCGCCGACGTGATCCATCCGCCGGCGCTGGCCCGGATGCTCGGCGATCTGGCGCCGCGCGATGCGGTGTTCGTGGTGGATACGGGCGCCGTCACCTTGTGGCAGGGCAACTGGCTGCGGCAAAGCGGACAGCAGCGCATTCTCGGATCGTTCAACAACGCCGCCGTCGGCACGGCGCTGGGGCGGGCGAACGGCATCGCCGCGCTCGATCGCAAGCGGCCGGTAATCGCGGTATGCGGCGACGGCGGCTTCACCATGCTGATCGGCGAATTCATGACTTCCGTCGAACATGGTCTGCCGGTGAAAGTGGTGGTGTTCAACAATCGCACCTGGGGTTTGGTCGATCTGGAAATGAAGCAGGCGGCCCTGCCGGCGGCCTCGGGCACGCGATTTCCGAACATGGATTTCGCCGCCTACGCCCGCGCCTGCGGGATGGAGGGCTTTACCGCTCGTCGCCCGGCCGAGCTGGAGACAGCGATCCGTGGCCTGCTGGCCAGCCCCGGCCCGGCGGTGCTGGACGTGTTCGTCGATCCGGAGGAGCTGCCGTCGATGCCGCATATCGAGCCGGCCAAGGCGCTGAAGTTCGGCATCGGCAAGCTGCGCGAGCTGCTGACGGGCGGGTGAGGCCGCCCCTTTGCCGGTTCGGCTTGCTTGCCCCCAAATGCGTTAACGGGCATGATCCGGCGTCTTGGCGGAACGATCCGCTTCACGGGATTCGCCGGGGGGCCTGATGGCAGTGCATGACGTGGCTCTGGCGCACGCGACGATGCGTGAGCCGATGGAGCGCGCGCGCGGCGCGGTAAGGCGCGTGGCCGTCCGCGGTTCCGCGCTGGCGATCGGGGCCACGCTGATCGCGCTGGCCCTGCTGCTGGCGCTGGCGCTGGCGAGCTACCGCCCGACCGACCCCTCGCTCAACACCGCCGCCGCAGGCCCCGCGCGTAACCTGATCGGGCTGCCGGGGGCGACCGCCGCAGATCTGCTGCTCAGCCTGCTCGGCCCCCCCGCCGCGCTGCTGCTGCCGCTGATGCTGTTGTTCGGGCTGCGGCTGTGGCGCGGCGCGGCCGTCGGCCATTGGAAGCGCTCGCTCGGCCTCGCTACCTTGGCGATCATGTTGTGCGACGTGGCGCTGGCTTTGTTGCGCGGCGGTTCGGTGGCGGGGCTGCCGGGCGGCTGGGGCGGCGGCATCGGCCTTGCCGGCGCCAACGGCGTCACGGGGCTGCTCGATCTCATCCCCGCCGGCCCTATACAGGCGGGCGTCCGCATCGGTGCGATCGCGTTGTTCGGCTTGGGCGGCCTGGCCCTCGGCGCATGGGGCCTGGGGCTGGATGCGGCGGAGCGCGGCTGGCTGTTCCGCGCCGATCGCCTGCGGATCGCGCGCATCACAATTCGCCCCGCGATCGGCGGCGATGCGGCGGTTGGAGAGACGGACGCGTCCGCCCCCGTCGTCACCGCGCCCGCCGCCAAGATACGGCGCGAGAAGGCGGGCAAGCCGCTGCCCCGCCCGGTGGTACAAACCGATGAGGCCGAAGCGACCCCGCCCACCATCCGCGAGCCAATCGCCAGATCTTCGCAGGAACCGCGCAAGCGAGATGAGGCGGCGAAGGCGACGCCCGATACCTATACGCTGCCGCCGATCGAATTGCTGGCCGAACCGCCCGCCGATCAGGGCACCACGATCGACCGCGCCTCCCTCGAACGGAACGCCCGCCTGCTGGAAACGGTGCTGGACGACTTCCACGTCAAGGGCCGCATCGTCGAGATACGCCCCGGCCCGGTCGTGACGATGTACGAGCTGGAGCCCGCCTCCGGCATCAAGGCCAGTCGCGTCATATCGTTGGCGGACGATATCGCGCGCAACATGTCGGCTCTGTCCGCCCGCGTCGCGGTGATCCCCGGGCGCAGCGTGATCGGCATCGAGCTGCCCAACCAGAAACGCGAATCGGTGATGCTGCGCGAACTGGTGGACAGCGAGGGGTTCGAGCAGATGACGGCGCAGCTGCCGATCATCCTCGGCAAGAATATCGCGGGCGATCCCGTCATCACCGATTTGGCGCCCATGCCGCACCTGCTGATCGCGGGCACCACGGGCTCCGGCAAGTCGGTCGGGCTCAACACGATGATCGTATCGCTGCTCTACCGGCTGACGCCCGAGCAGTGCCGCATGATCATGATCGACCCCAAGATGCTGGAGCTTTCGGTCTACGACGGCATCCCGCATCTGCTATCGCCCGTCGTCACCGATCCGCCGAAGGCCATCCGCGCGCTGAAGTGGGCGGTGGAGCAGATGGAGGATCGCTATCGCATGATGGCCTCGATCGGCGTGCGTGGCCTCGCCGGGTTCAACGAGGCGGTGCGCGCCGCCAAGGCGAAGGGCAAGCCGATCACCCGCCGCGTGCAGACCGGCTATGATGGCGAGACGGGCCAGCCGATCTACGAGGAGGAGACGCTGGAGTTCGAGCCGCTGCCACAGATCGTGGTGGTGGTGGACGAGCTGGCCGACCTGATGATGACGGCCGGCAAGGAAGTGGAATTCCTGATCCAGCGGCTGGCGCAGAAGGCGCGCGCCGCCGGCATCCACCTCATCATGGCAACGCAGCGCCCCTCGGTCGATGTCATCACCGGCGTGATCAAGGCGAACCTGCCGACGCGGATCAGCTTCGCCGTCACCAGCAAGATCGATTCGCGCACCATTTTGGGCGAGCAGGGGGCAGAGCAGCTGCTGGGCAAGGGCGACATGCTCTATATGCCCGGCGGCAAGCAGATCGCGCGCGTGCACGGACCCTTCGTATCCGACGACGAGGTGCGCGCCATCGCCGATCACTGGCGCGGGCAGGGCACGCCCGATTACGTCTCCGCCGTCACCGAGGAGCCGCTGGAAGGCGCCTACGAGATCGAGGGCGCGCCCACCGGCCCCGACGATCCCGAGACGCAGACCTATCGCCGCGCGGTGCAGTTGGTGGTGGAGAACCGCAAGGCCTCGACCAGCTGGCTGCAGCGGCAATTGCGCATCGGCTACAATTCGGCGGCCCGCCTGATCGAGCGGATGGAGAAGGAAGGCATCATCGGCACGCCCGATCATGTCGGTCGCCGCGAGGTGATCTTCGAGCCCGCCGACCTCGCCGCTTTCTGGAGCTGACCGGCCGCCCGCGATGATGTCAGGGAACCGGCAGGTTCAGCGGCGATTAAATCGGACGATGGCAGACAGCGCCATGAACGGCGTTATCGGAGACATGGCTTGATCTTTCGTTCCCTCGGCCTCGCGGCTGCGCTGGCGATGCCGGCGGTAGCCTTGGCCGCCCCTTCCCCGCTGGCGGACGTGTCCGCGCATCTGCGTGCGGTGGAGACCATGACGGCGAACTTCGTGCAGACCGACCGTAACGGCAAGGCGGTGTCGGGCACGCTGACGATGAAACGCCCCGGCCGTATCCGCTTCCAGTATCAGAAGGGCGTGCCGCTTCTGATCGTGGGCGACGGCAAGGCGCTGACGATGATCGACTATTCGGTGAAGCAGGTGTCGCGCTGGCCGATCGGCAGTTCGCCGCTCGGCATACTGCTCGATCCCTCACGGGATCTGGGATCGGCCGCGACGATCGTACCACAGGCGGACCCGCGCGTGTTGCTGGTCGCCGCCAAGGATCCGAAGCATCCGGAATATGGCACCATCACCATCGCCTTCGCGCGGATGGCGGGCGCGCCGGCCGGCCTGTCGCTGCGCGGGTGGACGACGCTGGACGCGCAGGGCAATCGGTCGACGGTGCAGTTGAGCGACCAGCGATTCAACGTGCCGGTTTCGGACAAGAGTTTCCGGTGGACCGATCCACGCCAGCAGGGACCTCGCCGCTAGCTCGATCGGGTTTCGGGGCGAATCGCCCCGATGCTCACCGGAAGATCAGCAGGTACAGAAAGCTTACCCATACCGCCGGGGTGACGAGCGCCACCATGGCTACCTGCGGATCGACTCGATCCATCAACATGCGCCGTTCTCTCATCACGCTCTCCTCGATAGCCCCTCTTGGCGGGGGTTGATTCGGGAGGAGACTAACCCCCGCTTCGCGCCACGCAAAACTTTTATTGCCTCCTGAGGTCATGTCACTGCGCCGCACCGTGCCGAAATGACGTCGATCCAGATCCGCCGCACTGCCATTCATCGGGCCGACAGGTTTGCGGGCCTAACACCCTATCAAGCGGTCGTGGGGACCGCCCCGGGATTCCCCCCTGTTGCCCGGAGCGCTTTCCCCCGTCCCGCCTCGCGTGACGAACGCCAGGTCGGCCCTCGCTCCACGCCCCCGGAGCGGGGGCCATTCCTTTTCCGGTCTGGCCCCGTCGCCGCCCCGGCGCTACAGCGCGGCCCCATGAAGATCGCCTCCTGGAACATCAATTCGGTGCGCGCGCGCCTCGATATCGTCGAGCAGTTTCTCGCCGCCGAGCGGCCCGACGTGCTCTGCCTGCAGGAAACCAAGGTGGTGGACGATATCTTTCCAGCCGAGATGTTCCAGCGGCTTGGCTACGTGCATCGCGTGCTGAACGGACAGCGGATGCATCATGGAGTCGCGATCCTCAGCCGCGTGCCGCTTACCGATCATGGCCGGCACGACTGGCAGGACAACGGCGAGGCCCGCCATGTCGGCGTGCGCCTGCCCAACGGCGTGCGGCTGGAGAACGTGTATATCCCGGCGGGCGGCGACGTGCCGGACCGCACGATAAATCCCAAGTTTGGCCAGAAGCTCGACTTCCTCGAACGGATGACGCGCTGGTCCGCCGATCTGCGCGAGCCGACGCTGATCGTCGGCGATTTCAACGTGGCACCGCTGGAATGCGACGTGTGGAGCCACAAGGCGCTCCTCGATGTCGTCAGCCATACCCCGATCGAGGTGGAGGCGCTGGGCCGCTTGCAGGCGAGCCACGACTGGGTCGATCTCGGCCGCCGCTTCATCCCCGCGCCGGCGCGCAACTATACCTGGTGGAGCTACCGCGCGAAGGACTGGACGGCGAACGATCGCGGGCGGCGACTGGACCATATGTGGGCCAGCCCCGAGGTGGCGGCGACGGCGGTGGCGCATACGGTGCACGAACCCTGCCGCAGCTGGCTCAAACCGTCCGATCACGTCCCCCTCGTCACGGAGTTCGCCGCGTGAGCGAGGATCGATCCGCCGCCCGCGCGATCGATGCGCTGCGCCGGGGCTGGCCCGTGGCGGTGTCGGGTGACGATGGGCGGCTTGTGCTGCTCGCGGTGGAGGGGGTGGACGATAGGCGGCTGTCCCGCTTCGATCCCGCCGGCACGAGCGCCGTGCTGCTCTCCGCCGGGCGGGCGGCGACGCTTCACCTCACCAACCAGCGCGATGCCGCGACCGATGGCGGCGCGGTGCGGATCGCGCGCGTGCCCTGGCTCGATCTCGCCTCGGCGGTGGCGCTCGCCGATCCGGCGCTCGATCTGGCGAACCCGTTGTCCGGCCCATGGCAGACGGAGCCGGTGGGCGCCCACCAGGCCGCCGCCGCCGCGCTCCGCCTGGCGCGGCTGGCCGGGCTGCTCCCCGCCTTCTTCATATCGGTGGAAGACGGGCCGGCCGAGGTGGAGGTGACCGCCGCCGCGATCATGGCGCATGATTCGCCCGCACGCCTCGCCATCGCCTCGCGCGCGCGGCTGCCGATCGAGGCGTCGGACGCGTGCGAGATCGTCGCCTTCCGCAACCCGGACGACGCGGCCGAGCATGTCGCGCTGCTGATCGGCCAGCCGAACGGGCAGCCCCCGCTCGTCCGCCTGCATAGTGAATGCCTGACGGGCGACGCGCTCGGATCATTGAAATGCGATTGCGGGCCGCAGTTGCAGGCGGCGCTGAAGGCGATCGCGGCGAGTGGTTGGGGCGTGCTGCTCTATCTGCGTCAGGAAGGGCGCGGCATCGGCCTCGTCAATAAGCTGCGCGCCTATGCGTTGCAGGATCAGGGCTTCGATACGGTCGATGCGAACGTGCGCCTGGGCTTTGGCATAGACGAGCGCGATTTCGGCGTGGCCGCCGCCATGCTGCGGCTCGTTGGGCAGGATCGCGTCTCGCTGCTCACCAACAACCCGCAGAAGGTGGCGGGGCTGGAGGCGGCGGGCATCACCGTGCAGGCGCGCGTGGCGCACGCGATGGCCGCCAACCCGCACAACCACCATTATCTGGAAACCAAGCGCGACCGTACCGGTCACATGCTGTGACGCGGCTGGTCGTCGATCCGACGACGCGCACGCTGACGGCGTTCGGGCGGACGATCCCCTGTGCGATCGGGCGCGGCGGCACTATCGCCTCGGCGATGAAGCGCGAGGGCGACGGCGCGACGCCGATCGGCACATGGCCGCTAATGGCGGCGTTGCTGCGGCCCGATCGCGTGGCGTTTCCCGGCACCGCACTACCGTGGCGCTGGTCGCGCAAGGACGATGGCTGGTCGGATGACCCGGCCGACGCGAACTACAACCGCCCCGTGCGCCACCCGCATCCTTTCTCCGCCGAACGGCTGTGGCGGGAGGACGGGCTGTATGACGTTATCGTCGTGCTCGGCCATAATAGCGCGCCGCCGGTGCCGGGGGCCGGCAGCGCGATCTTTCTGCATTGCTGGAACGAGGCGAAACCCACCGAGGGCTGCGTCGCGATCCCCCGCGATGATCTACTGACGCTGCTGCCGCTGCTCAGCGTCGGCGACGCGGTGGAGATTACCGATACAGCGGAAGCGAAGGTGTAGCCGCGACGGCAGCAGATAGAGCGTGAAGCCACCTCGCGTAGGGCGACGGCCTGCGACGCGGCGGTGCCTACTCGACCTCGTGACGGTCGAGCGACGAACTATGGAACGACCGGCCTACACGGCGACATCATCACTATTCGCGCCGAACGAAACGCCACTGATTTTGGAGCAACCGCGCCGCGGCCTCCCCGCCGCGCGAAGGCAAGGGCGTGGCCAAGGCCCGGACCGCGCCCTTGCCGCGATCAGTGGCGGAAGTGGCGCATCCCCGTGAACAGCATCGCGAGGCCCGCCTCGTCCGCCGCGGCGATCACCTCGGCATCGCGGATCGATCCGCCCGGCTGGATCACCGCCGTGGCGCCGGCTTCGACCGCCGCCAGCAGGCCATCGGCAAAAGGAAAGAAGGCGTCGGAGGCGACCGCCGAGCCGATCGTGCGCGCTTGCGCCCAGCCCGCCTTGTCGGCCGCGTCCTTCGCTTTCCAGGCTGCGATCCGCGCCGATTCCAGTCGGTTCATCTGCCCCGCGCCGATACCGGCGGTGGAGCCGCCCTTGGCGTAGACGATCGCGTTCGACTTGACGTGCTTGGCGATCGTCCAGGCGAACAGGCAATCCGCCATTTCCTCCGCCGTCGGCTGTCGCTTCGTCACGACCTTCAGGTCGGCCTGCGCGATCCGCCCCGCATCGCGCGACTGGACCAGCCAGCCGCCCGCGATCGTCTTGGCGGTAAGGCCGCCGCGAGCGGGATCGGGCAGGTCGCCCGTCAGCAGCAGGCGCAGATTCTTCTTGGCGGCGAAGATGGCGAGCGCATCAGCATCCGCATCGGGCGCGACGACCACCTCGGTGAAGATGCCCGACACCGCTTCGGCGGTCGCGCGATCCAGTGGACGGTTCACCGCGATGATCCCGCCGAACGCCGACACGGTGTCGCAGGCGAAGGCGGCGGCATAGGCGTCCGCCAGCGTCTCCCCCGTCGCGAC
>CAJYJW010000092.1 GCA_913775025.1 uncultured Sphingomonas sp.
CGATCGCGACGCTGCGCGTGCTAGAGCAGGAGGGCGGCGTGCGGCTTGCGGAGAAGGCCGATTTCGTCGCGGGGCACAGCCTTGGCGAATATAGCGCGCTATGTGCCGCGCAGGCATTGGATCTCGCCACCACCGCCCGGCTACTGAAGCGGCGGGGGCAGGCGATGCAGGCGGCGGTGCCGGTAGGCGAAGGGGCGATGGCCGCGTTGCTCGGCGCGGATGTGGCGAAGGCGCAGGCCCTGGCGGACGAGGCGGCCGAGTGCGAGGTGCTGACCGTCGCCAACGACAACGACCCCAGCCAGGTCGTCATCTCAGGGCATAAGGTGGCGGTGGATCGCGCGGTGGCGCTGGTGAAGGCGCATGGCATCAAGCGCGGCATATTGCTGACCGTCTCCGCGCCGTTCCACTGCCCGCTGATGCAGCCCGCCGCCGATGCGATGGCCGATGCGCTGGCCGGGGCCGATCTGCGCGCGCCGCTGGTGCCGGTCTATGCCAACGTTACCGCGAGCCCCGTCGCCGATCCCGATGCGATCCGCCGCCTGCTGGTGGAGCAGATCACCGGCACCGTCCGCTGGCGGGAAAGCGTGGCGGCGATGGTCGAGGCGGGCGTGACCGACTTCGTCGAGTTCGGCGGCAAGGTCGTCGGCCCGATGGTGAAGCGCATCGCGCCGGACGCCAGCGTCGCCAGCGTGGTCACGATGGCCGATATCGAGGCTTTGGCGAAGGCGCTCTAATCAGTTTCGGGAGAAAGACATGTTCGATCTGACAGGCATGACCGCGCTCGTCACCGGGGCGTCCGGCGGCATCGGCTCGGCGATCGCGCGGGCGCTGGCGGGGCAGGGCGCGCGGCTGGCGCTGTCCGGGTCCAACGAGGAAAAGCTGGCGGCGTTCGCCGGCGAGTTGGGCGGCGATCATGTCACGCTGGCCTGCGATCTGTCGGACGCGGCGGCCGTCGACAAGCTGGTGCCCCGCGCGGTCGAGGCGCTGGGGCGGCTGGATATCCTCGTCAACAATGCAGGCGTTACGCGCGACAATCTTGTCCTGCGCATGAAGGACGAGGAGTGGGATCAGGTAATCTCCGTCAACCTCGAAGCCGCATTCCGCCTGATCCGCGCGGCGGCGAAGCCGATGATGAAGCAGAAGTTCGGCCGCGTGATCTCCGTCACCTCGGTGGTGGGCGTCACCGGCAATCCCGGGCAGGCCAATTACGCGGCGTCCAAGGCGGGGCTGATCGGCATGACCAAGAGCCTCGCGCAGGAGTTGGCGAGCCGCAACGTGACGCTCAATTGCGTCGCACCGGGCTTCATCGCCTCGGCCATGACGGATGCCCTGCCGGACGCGCAGAAGGCGGAGCTCACTACCCGCATCCCGGCGGGCAAGCTGGGCGAGGGAGCGGATATCGCAGGCGCCGTCGTCTATCTTGCCAGCCGCGAGGCGGCCTACGTCACCGGGCAGACACTGCATGTGAACGGCGGGATGGCAATGATCTGATAGCCCCCGCCGCGTCGATCACGACCGCTCGCCTGAGGGCGATCGCGAAGACGGCGGCAGCGGCGATCAGCGCAATCGGCACCCCCGTCGCCGCCGTGACGGCGCGGGCGCACAGCGGGGCGGCATAGGCGAAGGCGAGCAGGCTTGCCTCCCAGCGTAGCCAGCCGCGTTCGCGGGCATCCGCCACGAGGAAGGCGATGGCGACGCCCAGCATGACGAAATCATAATCGAGCACGTAGGGCGTTGAGAGCAGCGCCGCCGCCAGCACGCCCGCGTTGCGCACGCGCGGCGCGGCGCGGCGCGTCAGCCAGAGGACGCTGGCCAGCACGATGCCCGTCATCGCCGCCTGCACCGCATAGGCCAGCGGCAGCGGCCCGCCCCACATCCGCACAAACGAGAAGGCGCTTGCGATCTTCTCCCACCCGGTCGATCCCTGCTCGATCACCACCGCGCGGGTGAGGGGGAGAGACGCGCGAAACGCCGCCCATACCGGCCACCCCCATATCGCCAGCGTCGTCAGGCATAGCATCGCGGTGGACAGCGCCGCCGCCGCGAACGCCCGCCAGTGCCCGCCCGCCGCCAGAATCAGCGGCAGCAACAGGGCGAACTGCGGCTTGTAGACGAGACAGCCTATCAGCAGCCCCGCCGCATACGGACGCCGCTCCAGCAGCATGAGCCCGCCGCCCAGCAGCGCGGCGGAGAGGAAGCCGTTATGCCCGTGGCCGAGGCAGATCAGCACCACCGGCGCGCCAAGCGCCGCCACCCGCGTGCGCCGCCCCGGCGCGATCCGCCGCACCAGCATGAGCGCCGGCGTCAACGTGGCCGCCTGCCACAGAATCAGCGCAGACACGTAGGGGATGGTCGCCAGCGCCGCCGCGAGCAGCAGGAACGGCGGCGGATAATGCCAGCCATAGAAGGGCACCGCCGGGTCGCCGTGCGTCGCCACCTGCACCGCGTGATGCGCCGGCCAGTCCCACGCCAGCGCGGCGCGGCCGTGATCCGCCATCCACCCCGCCGTCCAGACATTGGAGAAATCGGTGCCGAGCGGGCGGCCGAATGCGTCCAGCGTATCGTGCGCGCCCGCGAACAGTATCGCCAGCGACAGGATCGTCGCCGACAGCAACATCGTCGTTATGGCGGCGACGCGGCGATCGGTCAGCCAGGATCCGGTGGCGAGCGCCTCGATCATGCGATCCCCTCTGGCACAAAGGCGCAACGATCGGGTTAACGCTGCGGCCCCTTGCAGCATCGCGCTTGCCAGCACGGGAGCGCGCCGTTAGGGCAACGCCAAACATGCCTTGGAAGGAAGGGTGAACACCATGAGCGAGACCGCCGAGCGCGTTAAGAAGATCGTTGTCGAGCATCTGGGCGTCGAGGCCGAGAAGGTCACCGAGGACGCCAGCTTCATCGATGATCTGGGCGCCGACAGCCTCGACATCGTCGAGCTGGTGATGGCCTTCGAGGAAGAGTTCGGCGTGGAGATTCCCGACGACGCGGCCGAGAAGATCGCCACCGTCAAGGATGCGATCAACTATATCGAAGCCAACAAGGGCTGATTGGCCAGGCGGCCGGGCCGCACATCCGTCAGGACGTTGCTGCGGCTCCCCGGCCCGGGGTCTATGGGGTCGGGGGGCCGTTTTGCCGTATGCCGCCCGGTAACAGGAAATGGAACGACAGGAGACAGCCATGCGCCGCGTGGTGATAACCGGACTGGGCCTCGTCACGCCGCTGGGGGCGGATGTCGAGACGGCATGGGCCAACCTTCTCGCCGGCAAGTCCGGCGCGGGGCAGATCACCCGCTTCGACACGACCGGGCAGAAGTGCACGATCGCGTGCGAGGTGAAGCCTGCGGATCATGAATATGGCTTCGACCCGAACAAGCGGGTCGACCATAAGGTGCAGCGGCAGGTCGATCCGTTCATCATCTATGGCATCGACGCCGCCGGCCAGGCGATCGAGGATGCCGGCCTGACCGACATGAGCGAGCAAGAGCGTTACCGCGCGGGCTGCTCGATCGGCGCGGGCATCGGTGGCCTGCCGGGCATCGAAAGCGAATCCCTCGTGTTAAATCGCAAAGGCCCGACGCGGGTCTCGCCGCATTTCGTGCACGGGCGGCTGATCAACCTGATCTCCGGCCAGGTCTCGATCAAATACGGGCTGATGGGGCCGAACCATGCGGTCGTCACCGCCTGCTCCACCGGCGCGCATTCGATCGGGGATGCGGCGCGGATGATCGCGATGGACGATGCGGACGTGATGCTGGCGGGCGGCGCGGAAGGGGCGATCTGCCCGCTCGGCATCGCCGGCTTCGCGCAGGCGAAAGCGCTGTCAACCCGCAACGACGCGCCGGAAAAGGCCAGCCGCCCCTATGACAGGGATCGCGATGGCTTCGTTATGGGCGAGGGCGCGGGCGTGGTCTGCCTGGAAGAGTATGAGCATGCCAAGGCGCGCGGCGCGAAAATCTATGCCGAGGTGATCGGCTACGGCCTGTCGGGCGATGCTTATCATGTGACCGCGCCGCACCCCGAAGGTTCGGGCGCCTACCGTTCGATGGAAATGGCGCTGCGCAAGGCGGGGCTTACCCCGGCGGACATCGATTACATCAACGCCCACGGCACCTCGACCCCGATGGGCGACGAGCTGGAGCTGGGCGCGGTGCGCCGCTTGTTCGGCGATGCGATCGGCAATGTCTCGATGTCGTCGACCAAATCGGCGATCGGGCATCTGCTGGGCGGTGCGGGGGCTGTGGAGGCGATCTTCTGCATCCTTGCGCTGCGGGACCAGATCGTGCCGCCGACGCTCAATCTCGATAATCCGAGCGAGGCCTGCGTCGGCGTCGATCTCGTTCCGCATACCGCGAAGAAGCGGCAGGTGCGCGCGGTGCTGAACAATTCGTTCGGTTTCGGCGGCACCAACGCCAGCCTCGTGATGCGCGCGGTATAAGGCGATGGCGCGGCGCGGGTCCGGCGGCCGGCGGGGCGGTGCGGGGCGGATCCTCGTGCTGTTGCTGGCCGCCGGGATCGCACTTGCCGCGGGTGCGGCCGGCGTCGTCTGGTGGGGTTGGCGCGGTCCGGGCGCGCTCGCTGCGCCGCTGACCTTCACGGTGCCGGAAGGCGATACGCTGACGGGGGCCGCCCGACGGCTTGAAAAAGCGGGCGCGATCACCTCGACCAGCCGGTTCCTGCGGCTGACGCGGCTGTTCGGCAGCGACGCCTCGATCCGCGCCGGCGAATATCAGATCCCGGCGCATGCCAGCCAGGCTGAGATCCTCGCCCTGCTCCAGGGGGGGCGTACCAAGCAGCGCCTCGTCACCGTGCCCGAAGGTATGCCGTCGGTGCTGGTCGCCGAGCGTTTGGCGAAAGAGCCGCTGCTCACCGGGCCGGTACCGGTGATGCCGGAAGGGTCGGTCCTGCCGGACAGCTACAGTTTCGAGCGCGGCGAGCCGCGCGCCGCCTTCGCGAAGCGGATGCAGGCGGCGATGACGGCGG
>CAJYJW010000093.1 GCA_913775025.1 uncultured Sphingomonas sp.
CGGCGGGCGAAGGTGCGGGTGGTGCGTCGGCGTCGCCTTCCTCCGCCCGCCGCCGCCGTGCCGCGCGTTCCGGTCACCTCGACGAGCTGGCAGGTGAAGGGGGGCAACCCGCTGTTCCCGCCCGCCGGCCTCGCCGCCGTGCGCGACGTGCAGCGCCGCGTCGCCGCCTCGCTCAACCTAGCCTTCTGGGATTGGGAAGCGCGGATGGGCGGGCGGTGCGCCTCGGTGAAGTTCGTCAAGGGGGCGCCACCGCTGATGCGGGGCGATTACGTCCACTTCAATTCGGCCGGCGGGCGCGAGGTGGCAACGCGGCTGCAGGCCGATCTCGATCGCGCGATGGCGGCGCGGCGGTGACGGCCGCTGCCTGGGGGCGCCGCTAGATGCTGTTCCCTACGCTCACCTTCGGCCTGTTCTTCCTCGCGGTGTTCGCCATCGTGTGGGGCGTCGCGCGGGATAACGAGTGGCGCAAGATCCTGCTGCTGCTGGCCAGCTGGGTGTTCTACGGCGCGTGGGACTGGCGCTTCGTCGCGCTGCTGATCGCCTCCGCCTTCCTCAACTGGGGCGCCGCCGCCGCCATCGCGCGCAGTGAGGGCGAGGGCGCGCGCAAGCTGCTGGTATCGCTCGGCGTCGTGGCGAACCTCGCGATCCTTGGCTTCTTCAAATATTTCGACTTCTTTTTGGAGCAGATAGGTCTGGTGCTGCACGGCGTCGGGTTCGAGCGGGACCTGCCCTTGCTGTCGATCATTCTGCCTGTCGGCGTGTCCTTCTTCACCTTTCAGGGCATGTCCTATCTGGTCGATGTGTACCGCAGGCGGGTACCGCCTGCCTCGCTGCTCGACATGACGCTGCTGATGAGCTTCTTCCCGCACCTGGTCGCGGGGCCGATCGTCCGTGCCTCCGACCTGATCCCGCAGTTCGCCCGCGTGCCGAAGCTCGATCGCGGCATGGCGACGATGGGACTGTTGCTGATCGTCTGGGGGCTGTTCAAGAAAGCGGTTGTCGCATCCGAGCTTTCGGTCGGCCTCGTCGATCCGGTGTTCTTCGATCCCTCGGCGCACAGCAGCCTCGATCTGATCGCGGCGGCCTATGGCTATGCGGTGCAGATCTACTGCGATTTCTCGGCCTATTCGGACATGGCGATCGGGTTGGCGGCGCTGCTCGGCTACCGCTTCCCGCATAACTTCAACCAGCCCTATCGCGCGCGATCGATGCAGGATTTCTGGCGGCGCTGGCATATCAGCCTGTCCAGCTGGCTGCGCGACTATCTCTATATCTCTCTCGGCGGCAGTCGGAAGGGGCTGGCGCGGCAATGCGCCAACCTGATGACGACGATGCTGCTGGGCGGCCTGTGGCATGGCGCGAAGTGGACATTCGTGGTGTGGGGCGGCCTGCACGGCCTCGTCCAGGTCGTCGAGACGTTGTGGCGCAAGGCACGGCTGCCGGGTCTGCCGGGTCCGCTTGCGGTGATCGTCACCTTCCATCTGGTGACGCTGGGGTGGATCTTCTTCCGCGCCGATACCTTCGACGGAGCGCTCGCCTATCTTGGCGGGATCGGCCGGGGGGACTGGGCTAACACCATGACGACGCCGCTGGCGCTGGGGCTGATCCTGTTCGGGCTTGGAATCCACTTCACCCCGCCGCATCTGATGCAGGGCATCGCCATCCGCGTGCGGCGGGCGCCGGCGTGGCTGCTCGGTCCGGCGCTGGGGCTCGTAATCCTTGTGGTGGACGCGATGCGCTACGAAGGGGTCGCGCCGTTCATCTACTATCAGTTCTGAAGGGGCGGGCCGATGCGTGACGAGCGACCGCTGATGGACGGAGACGATACCCTCTCCCCCGTGGACCTGCCCGGCAGCCGCACGATCGGCGGTCGACCCCTGATATGGACGGCGATCGCCATCTATCTCGCGGCGGCGGTCCTCGCCGTCACCAACGCCTCGGCGATCCACGGCTGGGCGGTGGAACTGCCGCCGGGCGACTGGACGGCGAAGCTGGTGCAGGCGACCGAGCGATGGGAAACGGCGACCGCCCCGTTCGGCCGCCCCCATGCGACGATGCACGGCTGGTGGAAGGCGGCGCAGGCGGCCCGCTTCGGCAGGGAGCGGCCGGACGAATAGGCGATCAGGCGGTCGGTTCCAGCCCCGCCCGATCCATCCCGCCACGTCGCTGCATCCGGTCGAACAGCCGGTTGAGGACCGGATTGGACCAACCGCAGTTGGTGCTGAAATCGCGCGCCAGCGTATCGTGGTGGATCGCGTGCGCCTCAGGCGTCATCAGCAGGCGCAGGCGGCGCATGAGGTGGACGAACCACGGGTTATGGTCGCGGTGCAGCGTACCGTGGAAATATTGCGCGAAGGTGCCGCCGATCAGGAAGGCTATCACGCCCGCCACGAACCACCCCGGTACCGGCCAGCCGATGCGCGTCGCCGCCCAGCACAGCAGGTTGAGACCGATCGAGGCGGGCAGCGTGGCGATGATGACGGTGGAGCCGATCTGCCGCCACAGCTTGCGCCGGCCGAGTGCGTGCGGCCGCGGGTGATGGTTCTTGAAGTCGAACACCAGCCGCTCGATCGGGCCGATCCGCCGCATCGTATCGCGGAACAAGGCCTGATAATCGGCGGATTCGCGCGATCCTTCGTAAAAGTACAGCCGGTCCAGCCCCACGCCCGTGCGGCAGGGCCGATAATCCATATACATGTGGATCGCGCCGGACATCAGATCGGCCAGATACCAGCCCGCCAGCGCCGCCGGCAGCACCGCCCAGCCGGGCACGCCGACGAACCAGAGGTTGCCGGCCAGCGAAATCGCGAGCAGCAGATAGGCGATGCGCGCGAGGGCGCCATTGTCCTTCATGGCGCTGCGATAGCGCAAAAGCGTGGCGGCTGCTATCGCCGCCCGCGATGACAAGTTCCGTGACAGATGCCGGCGACCCCTTCGACGCGATCGTCGATGCGCCGTTCGACAGCGCCCTTTCCGAACGCTACCTCGTCTATGCGCTCTCCACCATCACCGCGCGGTCGCTGCCCGATGTGCGCGACGGGTTGAAGCCGGTGCACCGCCGCCTATTGTGGGCGATGCGGCTCCTCCGCCTCGATCCCGCCGCCGGCTACAAGAAGTGCGCGCGCGTGGTGGGCGACACGATCGGCAAATACCACCCGCACGGCGACCAGTCGGTCTATGACGCGATGGTCCGCCTGGCGCAGACCTTTTCGCTGCGCTACCCGCTGGTCGACGGGCAGGGCAATTTCGGCAATATCGACGGCGATGGCGCCGCCGCTTACCGCTACACCGAGGCGCGGCTGACGCCTATCGCCGTCGAGCTGATGGCCGGGCTGGACGACGGCACCGTCGATTACCGCCCGACCTACAATGGCGAGGAGCAGGAGCCGGAGCTGTTCCCCGGCCTATTCCCCAACCTGCTGGCGAACGGCGCGAGCGGGATCGCCGTCGGCATGGCGACTGCGATCCCGCCGCACAATGCCGCCGAGCTGCTGACCGCGGCGATCCACCTGATCGACAATCCGGAGGCCGATCCCCGATCGCTGACCCAGTTCGTGCGCGGGCCGGATCTGCCGACCGGCGGCGCGATCGTCGATCCGCCCGCCGCGATCGCGGAGGCCTATGCGACCGGGCGGGGGAGCTTTCGCGTACGCGCCCGCTTCCACGAAGAGAAGGCGAAGGGCGGCGGCTGGACCCTCGTCGTCACCGAAATCCCCTATCAGGTGGCGAAATCGAAGCTGATCGAGGATATCGCCGCCCTCATCAACGAGCGCAAGCTGCCGATCCTCGCCGACGTACGCGACGAATCGGACGAGCAGATCCGCATCGTGCTGGAGCCGCGCAGCCGCACCGTCGACCCGCAGGTGCTGATCGACGGGCTGTTCCGCATGACGGACCTCGAAACCCGCATCCCGCTCAACCTTAATGTGCTGGATGCGACCCGCACGCCGCGCGTGATGAGCCTGAAGGAGGCGCTGGCCGCCTGGATCGAACACCAGTTGATCGTCATGGTCCGCCGCGCCGAGCATCGGCTGGCGCGCATCGACGAGCGGATCGAGCTGCTCGACGGCTATCTGATCGCCTACCTCAACCTCGATCGGGTCATCGCGATCATCCGCGGCGAGGATGAGCCGAAACCGGTGCTGATGGCCGAATTCTCGCTGAGCGCGGTGCAGGCCGAGGCGATCCTCAACATGCGTCTCCGCTCGCTCCGGCGCCTGGAGGAGATGGAGATACGCGGCGAACGCGACAAGCTGGAGAAGGAGCGCGAAGGGCTGGCCGCGCTGCTGGCGGACGAAGGCAAGCGCCACAGGAAGCTGAAGGCGGACATGCGTAAGCTGCGCGATCGCTATGGCGAGGAGACGCCGCTCGGCCGCCGCCGCACGCTGATCGAGGAAGCCGCCCCGACGCGCGACATTCCGCTGGAGGCCATGATCGAGCGGGAGCCAATCACCGTGCTGCTGTCGCAACGCGGCTGGATCCGCGCGATGAAGGGGCATGTCGCGCTCGATCAGGCGGATGCGCAGAAGTATAAGGAGGGGGACGGGCCACTGTTCGCCTTCCACGCGCAGACCACCGACAAGCTGCTGCTGGTGACGGATGCGGGCCGGGTCCACACGCTGGGCGCGGATCGCCTGCCTGGCGGGCGTGGCTTCGGCGAGCCGGTGCGTTTGATGGCGGATGTGGAGGGCGACGCGAACGTCGTGGCGCTGGTGCCGGCAAGTAGCGCCGCCCGGCTGCTGCTGGTCGCCACCGACGGCCGGGGTTTCGTGGCGCCGACCGGCGAGATCGTGGCGGAGACTCGGAAAGGGCGGCAGGTGGTGAACCTGCGCGCCGATGCCCGTCTGCGAATCGTACGACCGATCGCCCCCGACGATGATTATGTCGCGATCATCGGCGATAACCGCAAGCTGGTGGTCTTTCCGATCGAGGAGCTGCCTGAGATGACGCGTGGACAGGGCGTGCAGTTGCAGAAGTATCGTGACGGCGGCACCGCCGATGCCGTCACCTTCCGCTTCGAACGGGGCCTCAGCTGGCCGATGGGTGGGGAAACGCGCCGCACCCGCACCGAGGCGGACATGGCGGCGTGGCGCGTGGCGCGCGGCGCCACCGGCCGCATGCCACCGGTCGGCTTTCCCCGCAGCAACCGTTTCGATGGATAAATCGGCTCGCCTTTCGGGGCGATCGCCATTGCGTCAAGCCGGCATATCGAACAAACAATTAACCGGAATGACGTATCGCCTTCAACCATGCAGCGGGCATTGAAGCGGCGAAACGGAGAGGGTGGGGACTCGACCACCCCACCGGGCTTTCCCGTACCCGGCTCCCCCGCGCTGGACGCGGTGGCCAGCATGATCATGTCCGCGCGGCAGGATTATCTGAACGCGCTGCCGATCGCCGCGGCCATCGTCGTCGATATGAACCGGGTGCCGGTCGTCGTCGCCCGGAACGCGCAGTTCGAGATGCTCGACGGCGTATCCATGAGCCTGTTCGAGGGCAGCGACCCCCGCCCGCTGGTGGAGCGCGAGTCGCTGCGCAGCGATATTCGCGCCTTCCTGGCGACCGACGAGCCCGCGACCCAGTTCGACTGGCATGACGGCGGCGGCGTCGGCGGCCGTCATTTCATCGTGCGGATGGCCCGGCTGACGACATCGGCCGATCAGGAGCGCCGCTGCATCCTCTCGCTGGTCGATCGCACCGCCGAGATCGAGAACGAACGGTCCCTGCGGGCCGAGATGCTGCACGACAGCCTGACCGGCCTGCCCAACCGTGTCGCCTTCAACGAAGCGGTCGAGCAGGCGATGGAGGCGGATGTGGGGCAGGGGCGCTTCGCCGTGCTCGCGATCGACCTCACCCGGTTCAGCCGCATCAACGAGAGTATGGGATCGATTGCCGGCGACGAGCTGATTATCACGGTGGCGCGTCGGATCGTGAAGGCGCTGCGTGCGGGCGACATGCTGGCGCGCACCGGCGGCGACGAATTCGGCATCCTGTTTCGTCTGGGGGATGGCGGCGTCAAGGATGCGCTGACCGCCGCCCGGCGATTGCAGGCGACGATGGCGACTCCGTTTCGCCTGACCGATCTGGAGATTCAGGTCGATTGCGCGATCGGCTGCGCGCTCGCTACCGATCTGGTGGGCGATGCCGAGGATCTGATCCGCAACGCGCAATTCGCGCTCAAGCGGGCGAAGCAGTCGGGCGACATCGAGATCTACCGGCAGGGCGAGGTCAGCGCCGCGCGCCGCCGCCTGAGCCTGGAGACCGAGCTTCGCCGCGCCATCGAGAATGCGGAACTGGAGCTGGCCTTCCAGCCGCTGATCGATCTGTCCACCGGCCGGGTCTCCAGCTTCGAGGCGCTGGCGCGGTGGGATCACCCGGAGCGGGGGCCGATCTCGCCGATCGAGTTCATACCGGTGGCCGAGGAATGCGGCCTGATCGTGCCTTTGGGGCGCTGGGCGCTGGATGCGGCGATCGCGAGCCTGGCCGAGTGGGACAGGCGGGCG
Source organism: uncultured Sphingomonas sp. (assembly GCA_913775025.1). Taxonomy (GTDB): domain Bacteria; phylum Pseudomonadota; class Alphaproteobacteria; order Sphingomonadales; family Sphingomonadaceae; genus Alterirhizorhabdus. Next base: position 6,504 of record CAJYJW010000093.1, read on the forward strand.
GGGTACAATACCGGCACGCATGTCTCCGTGAACGTCTCGGCGATCCAGCTGGTGCGCGACGACGTGATCGGCGCGGTGACAAGCGCGTTGGAGCGGGGCGGCATCGCCGGCGACCGGCTGACGCTGGAACTGACCGAAAGCGCGATCATCGGCGATCCGGAACGGGCGACGCGCGCGCTGCTCGGCCTCAAGGATCTGAAGGCGACGATCGCGATGGACGATTTCGGGACGGGCTATTCGTCGCTCGCCTATCTTCAGAAACTGCCGATCGATTGCCTGAAGATCGATCGTTCGTTCGTAACCGACATGATCACCGATCCCGATTCGGAGGCGATCGTCCGCGCGGTGCTGAGTCTGGCCAAGGCATTGGGCATGTGCACCACCGCCGAGGGGATAGAGACGCCGGAACTGGCCCAGCGGCTGGCGACGCTCGGCTGCACCTGGGGGCAGGGCTATTATTTTGCCCGGCCGCTACGCTCGAATGCCGCCTACGCCTATTGGCGCGAGCGTAATACCTGAGCCACCGCTTCCGCCGCGCGGGCGTGCTGCCAGGCCGCGTCGGGAAAATCGGCCTCCACCCATGCCCGTTCGATCGCCTGTAGCGTCGCCGCGACGATCGGTCCCCGGTCGAGACCGAGGGCGATCAGATCCCCTCCTCCGAGGACAAGGCGCGGCCGGTGCCAGGCCACGATCGGTGCGACGGTAGCGGCACCTCCCGCGACAAGCGCCCAGTCCAGCGCCGCGTCATCGCCGATCCGATAGGCGAGCTGGGGGAGGCGATCGGCCCTGGCATCGGCGGGGGCGGCGGCATCCGTCAGGCGCCTTTGCGCCGCCTTGGACAGTCGTAATCGTTCCGCCACGCCACGCACCGCCGCCGGATCGGGCGGCAGCAACGCGCCCAGCCGCCGCAAGGCATCGGGCGAGACGCCCATCGCCACCTCCCGCCCGACAAGCCTTGCGAGGCGATCGACGCCATCGTCCGTGATCTCCGGGAGGACCGGTTTGAGGATGGCATGCGCTACCATCAGCGAAAGGGTGGGCGCAGGATCCGCCCCGCCGAGCAATTTTAGCAGCTCGTCGGCGATTCGCTCGCGCGAAAGCGCCATCAGATCGTTCGCGCGGGCGACGCAGGCACCGAGCGCGGCGGGATCGGGCTGGCCGCGACCGAAGCGGGCATGGAATCGGAAGAAGCGGAGGATCCGCAGGTGATCCTCGGCGATGCGTTGCAGCGGGTCGCCGATGAACAGGACACGACCCGCCGCCAGATCGGCCACGCCGCCGAAATAATCGAACAGCGCGCCGCTCACCGGATCGGCGGAAAGCGCGTTGATCGTGAAATCACGCCGCGCCGCATCCTCGCGCCAGTCGTCGGTGAAGGCCACCGTCGCGCGGCGTCCGTCCGTCGACACGTCCCGGCGCAGCGTGGTGATCTCGATCGGCGCGCCGTCGGGCAACAACGCGGTGACGGTGCCATGGGCGATGCCGGTGGGGATCGCCCGCAGGCCCGTGCGATGGATCCGGCGGCTCACCTCGTCGGGCGGCAGTACGGTCGCACAGTCCACATCGGTCACGGGCAGGCCGATGATCGTGTCGCGCACCGCCCCGCCGACATAGCGGACGAGACCCTCGCCGACGCCGAGCGCACCGAGGAGATCGTCCATCCCGGCGCGATCCCGCCATGGTGCCGGCGGCAGGATCACGCCGCCGCCAGCCGGCGGGACAGGTTGACGATCATCGCCGCGGTCGCCCCCCAGATTCGCCGGTCGTTCCACAGAATCTCGAAATAGCGCCGTTGCCGGCCTTCCCTGTCGATCGCCCGCACGCCGTGATTGTCGGGCGCTATCAGGAAATCGAGCGGCACCTCGAAGATGTCCGCCACCTCGCCGGGATGCGGCATCAGGGCGGTGTCGGGCGCGATCAGTCCAACGACGGGCGTGATTTCATAGCCGGTGCCGGTGCGGTAAAGGTCTGCGGTACCAATCACGGTCACGGCGGCGCGGGGCAGGCCGATCTCCTCCTCCGCCTCGCGCAGCGCGGCGGCGACGGGGCCATCGTCCCCCGGATCGATTCGGCCGCCGGGAAAGGCGACTTGGCCCGCATGCTGCCGCATCGTGGCGTTTCTGATCGTGAGCAATACACCGGGGCGGGGCCGCTCTACGATCGGCACCAGCACCGCCGCGCCGGTGAAGCCATCGGGCGTCGGTCGGGGCAGATCGGCGTAATCGGCGGAGAGATAGCCCGCCTCGTGCCGGACCTCCTCGTGCAGCGCGCGGCGCAGGCGTTCGGCGAGCGTCACGGCGCGGCGGTGAGGGGAAAGAAGGCGCCGTCGCTCCACAGGCCGACCGGATCGCCGCCCTCGTCCAGCGCGAAGCCGGCGAGTTCGTAATAGACGCTGCGTGCGATCAACGCCTCCAGCCCGCGGCGGACGTGCAGATAGGGATGCGGTCCGTCCTCCGCCTCGGTGATGCGCAAGGCGTTGTCCGGCCCGGCGATCACCACGTCATCGGTGTTGAGCCGAAAGGCGAGGCGGCGTTCGCGGCCCTCCCCCTCGCTCCGCACCTCAACGGCGACGAAGGGTGCGTCCTCGACCGCAATATCCAGCTTCTCGCCCGGCGTCACCAGCACATAGCCGCCGTCCGGCTCTCGCCGCAGGATGGAGGCGAACAGCCGCACCATCGCCATCCGTCCGATCGGCGTGCCTTCGTGGAACCAGGTGCCGTCGCGCGCGATCCGCATCGCGCTGTCGCCGCAATGGGTGGGGTTCCATTTCTCCACCGGCGGCAGGCGGCGCTCGGCCAGCACCTGCGCGATCTCGGCGAGCGACAGGCGGCTCAGGTCGGCGGGCGGGGGCGTCGTCTCGGGCATGGCAATGGCTTAGCCAGCCGGGGCCGGCGGGACAAGCCGCGCTCAGCCTGCCTTGGCAAGCCGGGCGTGGCGTGGCCCGAGCATCCCCTCGCGCGGCCAATCGTCATGCGTCAGGTGCGCCAGCAGGCGGCGGCGTTCGACCGGGCCCGGCACCGCCCAGCCGGCGGTGGCATCCGCCGTGAAGCCGAAGAAGCGGCTATAATATTCCGGGTCGCCGATCAGCACGAGATCGTCGGATGCCGCCGCCGCTAGCATGGTCTCCATCAGCCGCCGGCCGATCCCGTCGCGCTGATGGCTGGGTGCGACCGCGACCGGCCCCACCAGAACGAGCGGAAAGGCCTGGCCCTGCGGCGTGGTGAGCGCCACAGGCCAGCATTGCAGCGTCGCGATCAGCCGCCCCTGATCGAATGCGGCGAAGGACAGGTCCGGCAGCCATGCCATCCCGTCGCGGATGCGGTAGGCGGTGCGGCCGTGGCGATCCTTGCCAAACGCATCGTCCAGCAGCCTTTCGACGGAGGCCGGGTCGGCGTCGCTCAGCGGGGCGATGATGGGCAACGCGGTCTCCGGCTCGGTCGGGCCGAGTGCGCCCGATGCCCGCGCGTCTAGCGGGCGGGCGGTGGGAGGCAACCGGAATCGCCGGCCGCCATCTTATCCCCGTCGACCGGGGACAAGGTGTGGACAACTGCTGGAAAAGCGACGGGCGACGGCGGCACGGGCGGTCTCTGATCGGTTTGCCTAATTCTTGAGCACATGCGGACTTGGACGAAGCCGGTTTAGTCCCGGCACCGAACCGTTTAGAGACGTCGCCATGCACGCCGAATTCGATCCGTTCGAAACCCACCCCCGCACCGCCATCGTAACGGGCGGCGCCCGCAGGATCGGTGCGGCGTTGGTGCGCGCCTTGGCGGAGGACGGCTGGCACGTTCTGATCCACTGCCGCTCCTCCGAACGGGAGGCCGAAGCCCTCGCCGCCGAATTGCCCCATGCGCGTGTGGTGGAGGCGGAGCTTGCGGAGCCGAGCGCCGCCGCAGCGATTTTGGCCGCCGCGCAAGGGATGCCGCCGCTCGGCCTGCTGGTAAACAGCGCCTCCGGATTTGCCGTGGATGATTTCGATACGGTCTCGGTGGAGGCGTGGGATGCGCATCAAGATGTGAACCTGCGCGCGCCCGCCTTCCTCACCCGCGCCTTCGCCGCCGCCGTGCCGGAAGGGCTGGCGGGGATTGTGGTCAACATGCTGGATGCCAAGCTCTCCGCGTTGAACACCGATTTCTTCAGCTACACCGTATCGAAGATCGGGCTGGCGGGGTTCACGGAACTTGCCGCGCGGGCGCTGGCGGCACGACGCATCCGCGTTTGCGCCATCGCGCCCGCCGTCACGCTCGTTTCAGGGCCGCAATCGGTGGAGAATTTCGTTGCGATGCACGCAAACAACCCGTTGCGACGGGGGGTGGAGGTGGAGGATATCGTTCGCGCGCTTCGCTTCATCATCGCCACCCCGGTGCTGACCGGCCAGACGATCACGCTGGATGCGGGGCAGCGTTTCATGGCGCTCGACCGCGATGTGCAATTCCTTCCCGAACCCCTTCAGAAAGCGTCCGAATGACCGCCACCCCCTTTACGCAGAATGCCCCGATGCTGGACGGGCTGGTGCCGGAAACGCTGCGCCCGGTGACGCACCGGATCTTCCTGAACGATTTCGATCTGCCGGTGGATATCGGCTTCCACGATTTTGAGATCGGCGCGCCGCAGCGGCTGCTCATCTCGGTGGAAGTGTGGGTAGATGATCACGCCTTCGCCTCCGAAGACAGCGCGGATGTGGCCTGGAACTATGATTTCCTCCGTACCGAAATCCGCCGGATGACGGAGGGACGCCGGTTCAATCTTCAGGAAACGCTGGTCCGGGAGATTTATGGCCTCATCGCCGCGCGCGCCGGGGTGAAGGCGCTGCGCATCTCCGCCCGCAAGCCCGACGTCTATCCCGATTGCGCGGGCGTAGGGGTGGAGATCGCCTCCTTCTGACGGCCGACGCCGCGCCGTCAGGGCGTGGCGTAATTGCGCTGGCACCGCCCGAGCGCCGCCATGACGAAGCGATAATCCTCCGTCGCGGCGGCGGCATCGGCCGGCGAAAGCTCGACGGTCGCGGTCTGGGGCAGGGCGGGGGGCAGCGTGCAGGCGAGGCGATACCAGAGCAGGCTGTCCGGCGCCGGTGGCCCCGCCGCCTCGTCGACCATCTCGCCCAGCGCGACCGCCCAGCGCGGCTGCTCGCCCGGCCGCCGCAATATATTGAGCGAGATCGGGCGGTTATCGGCCGTTCGCAGGAAGATCTGCGTTTCGCTCTCCCCCGGCAGCGACCCCAGGACGTGGAAGGCGTTGCCAATGCCCGTCACGCGGGGTGGGGCATCCGCTGCGGTCATCGCGGTGAGCAGGCCGCGCAGCCGGACATCAAGTTCCGGCGTCCAGGCGAACTGGGCGTAGGGCGCGGCCAACCGGATCTCCCCCGGCCTGCCGCCCGGGGTCGCGAGCAGCAGCAGCCGTGTCTTCCTGGCCAGTTTCGGCACGCGATTGCGCGCATCGAGCGGGAGATCGACCAACCAGCTTACCTGTCCCGGCAGCCCCTGCGCGCCCCGGATCAGCGCCTGCACCGCGCCTTCCACATAGAAACGGGCGAAGCCCGGAGCGAGGCCAGGGGCCTGCGCGGGCTTCAGTCGTGTCGCCCGCACCACCGTCACGTCAGCGACGATCGGCGAGATGCCGGCCAGATCAGCCAGATCGGCGTATGTGAAGGCCGGGGCGGCGGGCGGCGGGGCGGGGCGGGGGGTGGCAGCCTGCGCGGGCGGGATCACCACCAAGGCCAGCGCCAGCAGGGATATACGCATGTCTCTCCGTTCCGCGCATCGCGCATCCGGCCATCGATCGGTTAGCTCTCGCATGGTCCAGACTGGCGTTACAACCAGGGACATACGTCATTTGCGCGACCGGAAAAGCAATTGCGTCGCCGCGGGGGGCGCGATAGAAACTCGGCACGAACCGTTAAAAATGGAAAAAAGGTTCGGACGAGCTTTAGGAGATGACCCGCCAGTCATCAGAACGCAGGCTTGCGGATCGGAGGGAGTGTCTTCCTGAATGTCATACGCTGACCAACCTACGATGAGCACCCGCAAGGTCGTGGCCATTGGCCTCGTGGCCCTGCTGCATGCTCTTCTAGGCTATGCCTTCATAACGGGCCTGGCCTATAACGTCGTTAAGAAGATCGCCGCGGACACCAAGGTGTTCGACGTCGCGGAGGAGCCGCCACCCCCCGAGGAGACGCCTCCGCCCCCGCCGCCCGAGCAGAAGGTGGAGCCGCCACCCGTGGTGGTGCCGCCGCCGATCGTGCAGGCGCCTACCGTATCGGCTGCGCCGGTTATCGCCAATGTGCCAAAGGCGCCGGCGGCTCCGGTGATCACGCCGACCGCGCCCCCCGCGCCGCCGCCGCCGCCGAAGCCATCGGTGGCTGCACGGGCGAGCGAGCGTGGCAACGCTGCCACGTGGGTGACGACGGAGGATTATCCTTCCCGCGCCTTGCGTGAAGAGCG
>CAJYJW010000094.1 GCA_913775025.1 uncultured Sphingomonas sp.
CAACGGAACGGGGGTGGCGGGCGCCGCGATCTCCGGCACCTCCGCCAGCAGTTCGGCGAGGCGACTGGCGGCCCCCGCGCCGCGCAGCAAATCGCCATAGACCTCGCTCAGCGCGCCGAACGCGCCCGCGACCAGGCCGCCGGTGATGACGAAGGCGGCGATCGTGCCGCCCGAAAGCCGGCCCGCCGCTACGTCGAGCGCGCCCTGCCACATCACCAGCGTGATCGAGCCGAACACCAGCGCGATGACGATCGAGGTCATCAGCGCGCGCAAAAGGATGCGGCGGCGGGCGGTGGCGAAGGCATCGTCCACCGCCGCGTGAAACCGCGCCCGCTCACGCGCCTCCTGCCCGAACGCCTGCACGATCTTCATGGCGGAAAGCGTTTCGGAAATGATCGCGCCCACATCGGCGATGCGATCCTGGCTATGGCGGGAGAGCGCACGCAGCCGGCGGCCGAGCACGACGATCGGCACCACCACCACCGGAATGCCGAGCAGCATGAGGCCGGTCAGCTTGGGCGAGAGGGTGAACAGGTAGACGAGCCCACCCAGCCCCAGCAGCACGTTGCGCAGCGCGATCGATACGGTGCTGCCGACGATCTGCTCGATCACCGAGGTATCGGCGGTGAGCCGCGAGGCGATCTCCGCCGGGCGATTCTCCTCGAAGAAACGGGGCGCGAGCGTCAGCAGGTTCTGATGGACGGCGGCACGAATGTCGGCGACGACCCGTTCCCCCAGCCAGGAGACAAAATAGAAACGCAGCGCGGTCGCGGCGGCCAGCACCACCACGATCATCAGGAGATAGTGGAAATAGGGGCTGACATCGCCGCCGTTCGCGGCGAAGCCCTTGTCGATCACCCGACGAAATCCGCTGGGTATCGCCAGCGTCCCGGCGGCGGCGAACACCAGCCCCAGCACGGCCATCGCGATATGCCCCGGATAACGCGCCGCGAAACGCCAAATTAAGGCGAGATTGCCCATCTTGCGATCGCGGGATGCCGGGGATGCGGGTTTGGCCATGTGGAACCGCCTAGCAGTGGTGACGTTGGTCCTCAACTGATCGGCGGCACCCTGATAACGCTGCCAGTGGCGGGGGATGCTGGCTTTGTGATAATGGGCGTGCGTCGGTGTAAGGGGACAGCAGATGTTGTATAACGCCTATGAGGTTCAACGTTCCCTTCTGGCCGGCGCGAGCGCCTTTGCCGACATGGGCGCGCAGTGGATGCAGAACCCCATCAATCCTCTGGCATATGGTGCCGTGGCTCCGGTCTTCGCCTCGGGGCTCGACGTGTTCGCCCATGCGGCCGCGCCGCGTGGCAAGCCTGCCTTCGGTTTCACCGAAACGACGATCGACGGGCGGCATGTGCCGATCCATGAGGAGATCGTTCTGCGCAAGCCATTCGGCCAATTGAAGCGTTTTGTGCGCGAAGGCGTAGACGGTGGCCCGAAGCTTCTGATCGTCGCACCGATGTCCGGCCATTACGCCACGCTGTTGCGCGGGACCGTCGAGCGTATGCTGCCGGGCCACGACGTCTACATCACCGATTGGCGCGATGCGAAACTGGTTCCGGTGGATAACGGTCAGTTCGGGATTGAAGATTATGTCGATTATGTAATCGAGTTTCTCCGCCACATCGGGCCGAACACCCATATGCTGGCGGTATGTCAGCCATCCGTGCCCTGCTACGCGGCGGCGGCGATCATGTCGGCGGAGAAAGATCCCGCCCGTCCTGTGAGCCTGACCATGATGGGCGGCCCTATCGATACGCGCGAGGCGCCGACCGAGGTCAACACCGTCGCTACCCAACGCCCGCACGCTTGGTTCGAGCAGAATGTGATCGTGGACGTTCCCTTTTATTATCCGGGATATGGCCGGCGGGTTTATCCCGGCTTTCTGCAGCTAAGCGGGTTCATGGCGATGAACCTCGGCAATCACATGAACAGCCATTGGGCGATGTTTAAGCATCTGGTGGCCGGCGACGGCGAGAGCGCGGACCAGACCAAGACCTTCTATGACGAATATCGGTCGGTCTGCGATATGCCGGCGGAATTCTATCTGGAAACGATCGATGTTGTCTTCCAGCAGCATCTCCTTCCCAAGGGCGAGATGATGCATCGCGGGCAGCGGGTCGATCCGACGGCGATCACCGATGTCGCGATCCTCGCGATCGAGGGCGAGCGGGATGACATCTCCGGCATCGGCCAGACCAAGGCATCGCTAACGATTGCGACCGCCCTGCCCGACGAGAAGAAGCAATATTACCTCGCCGAGTCGGTAGGCCATTATGGCATCTTCAACGGGCGGCGCTGGCGCGAAACGATCGCGCCGGTAGTGGAGGCTTGGATCGCCAAGCATGACGCCGCTTAAACGGGCGTTCGCGGGGGTTCTAGCGGTATCGATAGCGACAGGCGGCGCGGCGGCGGCGATCCCCGCCCCGTCACTCTCCGCACCGATGACCGAACCGGAAGCACGCGTCATACTCGATGCGGCGATGGTAGCGACCCGTGCGAACGATTGCGGCAAGGTGCTAGGACTCTTGACGCCTGCACTTCCCCGGCTGACCGGACGTAATCGGACGACTGCGCAGCTGTTGCGCGTCCCCTGCCTGGCATCGAATGGACAGGGCGAGGAAATTGCCGCGGTCTATCGGGAGCTTGCGATCGCGGACCCCCGCAATCCGATGGTGCGCGGTCTCGGCATCGTGGTGGCGCTTGCATCCGGCGACTCGCCGGAGGCCGCGCGACGGCTGGCGGGATTGGCGGAGGAGCAGCCGGAGGCGCTGGGCCGCATCAATGGCGATCTTGCGCGTGGCCTGTTCCAGTCCCTGACGGAGCGGCAGGCGCTGGCGGAGCGAGATCGCCTGTTCCTCGCATTGGCCCGCGCGGACTGGCAGCCCGCCGATCGTCCGGAGCTGCGCGACGCGATCATGCAGGGCGGGGTCGAGGCGTTATTACAGCAGCGGCGTACGGATGAGGCGGCGGATCTGCTGTCGCGCATCACAGCACCCGAGCTCCTCGTAAGCATGGCGATCGAACAAGCATATGCGCCGCTATGGCCGATGATCGAGGCCCGGTTGGGGCCGCATTCCGCGATGGCGGTCGATCGTTTTGCAGCACCTCGGCTCGCCGCTTATGCGAATCGCCCTGACGATCCGGATACGCGCCGGGATGCGGTTCGTGCGTTCGTGCTGCTGGGCCGGCTGCGTGAGGCAGCCGATGCGGCAGGAAAAATCGCGATCAGCCCGACGATGCGCGAGGCGGATGTCGTCGCGATCCGGCAGGGCGCGCAGGCGCTTGCATCAGGCGGAGACCGCGACGCGGCGATCACGCGATTGCGTGCCCTCACCACGGCGGACGTTGCCCGGGTGCCGGGGGCGGCAGCGGCCTGGATCGCCATCGCCGAGTTGCAGGACGAAAGCCGGCAAGGCGAGGCGGCCTTGGCGACCGCGCGTGCCGGGCAGGCGCAGGCGCGGGACACGCTCAGCCCGTGGGGCATGGGCTGGTTGAAGCGGTCGGAAGCCTGCGCGCTTGCCATGCTCGGCCGAAAGGATGAGGCGCGTCAGGCCGGCGATGCACTGACGGCGGAGGCGAAGCGCAACCCAGCCGCCACGATCGAAGGCCTGCTGTGCCTCGGCCGGAGTGACGAGGCTGCGTCCATCGCGATCACCGCGCTCGGCACGCGCGACGGGGCGGATACGCTGGCCGATCAATTTCAGCCGGCGGGGGCGCTATGGGCGCCGATCGGATCGCGCCTGCGGAGCCTGTGGGCGCCGCTGCTCGCGCGGCCGGCGGTGAAAGCCGCGTTCGACAAGGCGGCACGCATCCTGCCCGAGCGCCTGTGGCCGGATCGCCAGCCGCGCCCGCTGCCCCGCGTCTCCCGGCCGGACGGCCTGCCGGTCACCTGACGCCATGTCACGCCGGCTTTCCGTCTCGATCGAGCAATGGCCTGTCGCGGGGGCCTTCACGATCGCGCGCGGATCGCGCACCTCGGTCGAGGTCGTGACGGTCGAGATCGCGGACGCCGGCTGCATCGCCCGTGGTGAGGCGACACCAATCTATTATCATGGGGAGAGCGCAGCTTCGGTCGCGGAGCAGATCCGCGCCGTTCGCCCTGCAATCGAAGACGGTCTGGATCGCGCCGACCTTTCCACCGTCATGACGCGTGGTGCCGCGCGCAACGCGGTGGATGCGGCCCTGTGGGATCTGGCCGCGCGTCAGAGTGATGTACCCGCCTGGCGCGCGGCGGGCATGCCGCCGCCGCGCCCGATCGTGACCGCATTCACGCTGTCGCTCGATACCCCCGCAGCGATGGAGACGGCGGCGCGCGTGGCCGCCCCCAATCATCCGCTGTTAAAGCTCAAGCTGGCGGGGGAAGGCGATCGGGAGCGGGTCGCGGCGGTGCGGCGAGGCGCACCGGCCGCCCGCCTGATCGTCGATGCGAACGAGGCATGGACGGGGCGCGACCTTGCTGCCGAAGCCGCAAGCCTATTGCCTTATGGCGTGGAATTGATCGAGCAGCCCGTGAAGGCGGGCGAGGACCATTTGCTCGACGCCATCGAGACGCCGATCCCGTTTTGCGCGGACGAGAGCCTTCAGGACAGGGCGGATCTGGCCCGCTGCCTTGGGCGCTATGCTGCGGTGAACATCAAGCTGGATAAGGCCGGTGGCCTGACGGAAGCCTTGGTGATTGCGCGAGAGGCGCGAGCGGCCGGGTTGAAGCTGATGGTCGGCTGCATGCTGTCGACCTCCCTGGGGGTCGCACCTGCCTTTCTGCTGGCGCAGGAGGCGGAGTGGGTGGACCTGGATGGTCCGCTACTGCTTCAGCGGGACAGACCGCAAGGATTCACCTTTGCGGCGGGCGTCATGCGACCGGCCGCACAAGGCTTTTGGGGAAACGGATGGGCGGGCATCGGCGATGCCCGCCCATCATAATCAGAGCCGCACCTCGGCGACATTGTCCTGATAAGATTTCTTCGGATCGCGGCCGAACAGCGCGAGTACGCCCGCGACCACGCTCGATCCGTCCAGCCAGATCTGGGCCTTTTCAGTATCCAAGCGCAGCAGGGCGATCTTCGGATCAGTCTTGCCGTTTTCGTACCAGGCGGCGATGTGCGGATTCCACAGGCGATCGATCGTCGCCTGATCGGTCTGCACCGAAAGATCTCCATGGATCGTGGCGAACACGTCATGGCCCTTGGACACGTAGCTGCCGATCGCGCGATGCGACTGGCCGAGCGCGGCGACAAGGCTGTTGTCCTTGGTCGTGAAGAACCACAGCGGCCCCCGGTCATCCTCCTCGGTGATCGCGGTCATCGGCTGGGTATGGCCGTCGCGCGCGCCATCGAGACCGAGCATGACGAACGGGCTGGCTTTCAGCGCCTTCCAGAACTTTGCTTCGATATCGGCATCATTCGCCATCATTAGTCTCCCTTTGCTTTCGGGGGGAGAACGGAACGTCCACGGAAAGAGTTCCGGTTGCACCTCAGGCGCGGCGTGCCACCCGTATCTGCCAGAGCATCAGAAGCGGAACGACCACCAATTCCATCAGCAGGCCGAAGCGATGCCCGGCGGATGGCGTACCCACCGTCAATAGAGAAAGCAGGCGGGAGAGGCCGCCGACCACCACCATCGCGCCGAGCAGGCGGAAGCGCGCACCCTTGCGCTCGATCCCGCCGATACAACTGACGAATGCGAGGCCGACGACGAAGAAGATGCCGGAGAGATAACGGAAGTGACTGTCCACATCGGCCGGCACGGGCCGGGGCATTCCGCCCAGCATCGCTGCGCCACGCAGGATGCCTTCCGCCCCGGTGATCACGGGCACCAGGCAGGCGATCGCCACGACGATCTGCAACAGCCGGGTTTCCGTCCGTCGGTTCATCGGCGCAAATTCCGGTCGAGCAGTTCATCGCTGATGCGGATCGCATAATAAGCGACGCGCACCTCGACCAGAAAAACGAGAAGCCCGGCGAACAGCAGCACCATCGCCGCCACGAACCCGGCCGCCATCGTGCGCGCGAAGCCCAGCCGCCCGAGATCGGCGACGAACAGCCCGGCCACCACGAAGCAGATCATCAGCGCGCTGGCGGTGCACAGCCAGATGGCGATGCTGGCGAGGCGGATGCGGCGATCGAGCTGGCGCAATTCACGCACCCGCTCCATCCGGTCCCCCAGATTGCCGCGATGCTGCTCCGCCAGATAACGCGATCGATCGACGACGCGGCCGAGCCGCCCGGTCAGGACGTTCAGGAAGCTGCCGATGCCGGCCAGCATGAACACCGGCGCGACTGCGATCTGGATGGTATGCGCGATATCGGTGATCTGGGTGGCTGGCATCGCCACGGAAGGTGGCGGGGCGGCATAAGAAGGTCAAGGAGGCCGCGGCAGGTTTGCCCGCCGCGGCCTGTCGCGATCAGGCTGCGCCCTTGGCGGGCGTATTCACCCCCATGCTCTGCAGGTAGCGCTTCACGTTGCGTGCCGCCTGGCGGATGCGCTGCTCATTCTCCACCATCGCGATCCGCACATGGCCTTCGCCCTCCTCGCCATAGCCGACGCCCGGCGCGACGGCGACGCCCGCGTGGGTGAGCAACTGCTTGGAGAATTCGAGGCTGCCGAGGTGCGCCAGCGCCGGGGGCAGCGGCGCCCAGGCGAACATGCTGGCGCGCGGGCTCGGGATCTCCCACCCGGCTCGCCCGAAGCTTTCCACCATCACGTCGCGGCGACGACGGTAGAGTTCGCGGTTCTTCTCGACGATGTCCTGCGGGCCGTTCAGCGCCGCGACGGCCGCCGCCTGGATCGGCGTGAACGCGCCATAATCGAGATAGCTCTTCACCCGTGTCAGCGCCGAGATAAGCGTGCGGTTGCCGACCGCGAAGCCGATCCGCCAGCCGGCCATGCTATAGGTCTTGGATACGCTGGTGAATTCCACCGCGACATCCTTCGCCCCCGGCACCTGCAGGATCGAGGGGGTGGGGCACCCGTCATAATAAAGTTCCGAATAGGCCAGATCGGAGAGCACCCAGACCTTATGCTCCTTCGCCCAGGCGACGAGCCGTTCGTAAAAGGCGAGATCGACGACTTCCGACGTGGGGTTGGATGGGTAGCCGACGACCAGCACCGAGGGTTTCGGCACGGTGAATTTCATCGCCCGATCGAGGGATTCCCAATACTGCTCGTCCGGCGTCGTCGGCACCGCGCGGATGGTGGCGCCTGCGATGATGAAGCCGAAGGTATGGATCGGATAGGATGGGTTGGGGGCGAGCACCACGTCGCCTGGCGCGGTGATCGCCTGCGCGAGGTTTGCCAACCCCTCCTTCGAACCGAGCGTCACGACGACCTCGCTTTCCGGATCCAGCTCCACGCCGAAGCGGTTGGCATAATAATTGGCCTGGGCCTTGCGGAGACCGGGAATGCCCTTGGAGGCGGAATAGCCATGCGCGCTGGGGTTCCGCGCCACCTCGCACAGCTTGTCTATCACGTGCTGCGGGGGCGGCAGATCGGGGTTGCCCATGCCGAGATCGATGATGTCCTCCCCGCGCGCCCGCGCCGCTGCCCGCAACGCGTTCACTTCCGCGATGACGTAGGGCGGCAGGCGTTTGATGCGGTAGAAGTCCTCGGACATGACGTTCCTCAGTCGTTTCGCTTGGCGGCGCGGCGAGTATCGCCCATGGTCGCGGCCAGCGACCGCTATAGGCCGGAGCCGGCCGATTGTCAGCGGCGGTGATGGAGACGATGGCATGACCACGGCAGGCGGCACGACGGACGGCGCGGCCGGCGCCCCGACGCTCGAGGATTTCCAGCATTGGACTGGGCTGATCGGGCGCGCGCAGCAATTGATGCTGGAGGCGATGAGCGAGACAGACGGGGCCGCATGGGCCAGCGGGGCGGGGGGCGCGGGCGATCTGCCCGGCCTTGCCGATGCGGCGGGGCTCGCCCGGATGCAGGCCGGTTTCTGGCAAGAAGGCATGACGATGTGGCAGCGCATGATCGCGCCGGGCGATGCCGCGGCGCGTAGTGCGGACGCGGATAAGGATCGCCGCTTTTCCGCCGCCGAATGGCGCGAGCAGCCCGTGTTCGACATGATCCGGCAGACCTATCTGATGATCTGCGAGCAACTGCTGGGCCGCGTCGATGCGATGCCCGGCATCGACGATCGCAAGCGGGAGCAGCTGCGTTTCGCCACTCGCGCCTTCACCGATGCGATGAGCCCGTCCAATTTCTTCGTCACCAATCCGCAGGTGCTGCAAAAGACGCTGGAGACGCGCGGGGCGAACCTGCTGAAGGGGCTGGAGCATATGCTGGCCGATCTACGTCGCGGCCAGTTGACCCACACCGATCCCAAGGCATTCGAGGTGGGCCGCAACGTCGCGACCACGCCTGGCAAGGTGATCCACGAAACGCCGCTATACCAGCTGATCCAATATACGCCGACGACGGAAACGGTGTTCGGCACGCCGCTCGTGATTTTCCCGCCATGGATCAACCGCTTCTATATCCTCGATCTGAACCCGCAGAAAAGCTTCATCCGCTGGGCGGTGGGCCAAGGCCTCACCGTATTCGTGGTCTCCTGGAAATCGGCGGATGCCAGCCTCGTCGACGTGACGATGGAAGATTACGTCCTGAAAGGCATGCTGGATGCGATCGACACGGTGCGCGATCTCCTCGACGTGCCTTCGGTTCATACCATCGGCTATTGCGTTGCGGGTACGAATCTTGCCGTGCTGCTCGCCTGGCTTGCCGCCCGGGGGGAGACGGAGCGGGTGGCCAGCGCCACCTTCTTCACCGCGCAAGTGGATTTCAGCCGCGCGGGTGAGCTCGCCAATTTCATCGACGACGAGCAGATGGCGATGATCGATACCATCGCCGGCGACAGCGGGTTTCTTGACGGCCGTTACATGGCGATGACGTTCAACTTGCTGCGCGGGCGCGATCTGATCTGGAACTATGTGGTCAACAATTATCTGATGGGGGAGGATTACCCCCCATTCGACCTGCTTCACTGGAACGGCGATACCACGAACCTGCCGCTGAAATGGCACCGCGCCTATCTGACCGACCTCTACCGCGACAACAAGCTGGTGCAGCCGGGCGCCATCACGCTGGACGGCACGCCGATCGACCTGACGCAGGTGCGCACGCCATCCTACGTTCAGGCCGGCCGGGAGGATCATATCGCGCCGCCCGAAAGCGTGTGGAAGATTCGCGATCACTTCAGCGGTCCGTTGCGCTTCGTACTTGCCGGGTCTGGCCATATCGCCGGCGTTGTGAACCCACCCGCCGCCGGGAAATACCAATATTGGCGCAACGACGCCGATGTCGCCACCTTGGACGAATTCCTGGCCGGCGCGATCGAGCATAAAGGGAGCTGGTGGCCGGATTGGATGGAATGGATAGCCGGACTTTCCACCGATCGCATCGCAGCATCCGGGCCCCGTCAACCGGGCGGCGGCAGGCGAGCAGCAATCGAAGACGCACCGGGGCGATACGTTAGAACCCGCTGAACGGGGCAATTTGCAAGCCAATCTGGGGATGATGCGACGCACAATATCCTTGCAACATTTTCGGTGCTCGACTATTGTGCATCGCAACATTGATCCGGGAAGTGCACGATGAGCGACTCGAACGAAAGGAAGGGTCCGGCCAAGACCGGCAAGCCTGCCGTCAAGCCGATCACCCCGCCGGCGAAGCCTGTCCCCCCGGCGCCCGTAATGAAAGCGCGGTCAGCGCAGAAGCCGGTCGCCAAGGCACTGGAGACTTCGGCGCTGGTGCCCGTCACGCCAGAGGATCCCGCCATCGTGGCGGACGGGGCGGCGTCTGCGCTGCTCGCGGCCGTCACCGATCCCACCTCCATCGTCCCCTCGGCGGGGACGGAGGTGCCAGCGGCCACCGAACAGGTCGTCGCGCCAAAAGCGGAGCCGGTCGTATCGGCGCCCGCCGCGTTCGAAAGCGTTGCCTCGTCCCAACCCGATCCGGCGCCCGCGCCGACCTCGATCCTCACCAAAGGAATATTCGATATGGCTACCTCGTTCGATGCCGTCGCAACCCCCGCCGCCGCTGCTCAGAAGGCGCAAGCCATGATGGGCGGCCTGAATGATCGCGCGAAGGCCGCGATGGAGAAGGGCACCAAGATGGGCGAAGAGATGACGGAGCTGACCAAGGGCAATGTCGAGGCGGTCGTCGCCTCCGGCAAGATCGCCGCGAAGGGCGCCGAGAGCCTCGTTCAGGAGATCGTCGAGTTCAACAAGAAGAACTTCGAGGCCACCACCGCGATGTTCAAGAGCCTCGCCGCCGTCAAGTCGCCGACGGAGCTCTTCCAGGTGCAGAGCGAGTTCGCCAAGTCCTCGTTCGACAGCATGGTCGCCGAAACGTCGAAGATGAGCGAAGCCCTCGTCAAGCTCGCCGGCGAGATCGTGCAGCCGATCTCCAACCGCTATGCGGTGGCCGCCGAGAAGATGAAGCCGGTCGGCCTCTGATATCTCGTCGCGCGGCCCTTCAGGGGGCGCGTGGCCCTATAGCGACGTGGCGGCCGTCCCTTTTGTAGGGGCGGCCGTTCGCGCATGGTGGCGTTGCCCTTGCCCCCGGCCCCCGCGATGCCATATCCTGCACACCCTACAGGAGACGAACAGGACGATGGCTGCGGCCTACCCCAGCATTGCCATGGCGGATGGCAAGGACGGCGACGACGGCCAGAACAGCCTCGGCGTCGCAACGCGTACACGCACGAAGACGAAGAAGCCGCAGCCCTATAAGGTGCTGATGCTGAACGACGATTACACGCCGATGGAATTCGTCGTCCTGTGCCTGCAGCGATTCTTCCGCATGAGTATCGAGGATGCCACGCGCGTCATGCTGCACGTTCACCAGAAGGGCGTCGGCGTCTGCGGCGTGTTCACCTATGAAGTGGCGGAGACCAAGGTCGGTCAGGTGACCGATTTCGCCCGGCAGAACCAGCATCCGTTGCAATGCACGCTGGAGAAGGCCTGACCCGGCCCTCACGTGTCGATCGCCCGCGGCTTGCGCCATAGCGCGGAGCCGATAGAAGCGGGCGATGGACAAGATCATCATCCGGGGCGGCTATCGCCTGAGCGGCCGCCTGCCCATATCCGGCGCAAAGAATGCGGCGCTTACCCTGCTGCCCTGCGCTTTGCTGACGGACGGCGCGTTGACACTGGGCAACCTGCCGCGCCTCGCCGATGTCGACAGTTTCGGGCACCTGTTGAACGAACTCGGCGTGTCCACGATGGTGAAGCGCGCGCCCGGTGAGGATTTCGCGCGGGAAATGACGCTCGACGCGGAGCGGATCGCCTCGACGGTCGCCCCCTATGATATCGTGCGCAAGATGCGGGCCTCGATCCTCGTTCTTGGCCCGCTCGTTGCGCGCGCGGGCGAGGCGACCGTATCGCTGCCCGGCGGCTGCGCGATCGGCAATCGCCCGATCGATCTGCATCTGAAGGCGCTGGAGGCTTTGGGGGCGGAGATCGAGCTCACCGCCGGCTATGTCCGCGCGATCGCGCCGGATGGCGGGCTGAAGGGCGGGCGCATAGTATTCCCGGTCGTCTCGGTTGGCGCTACGGAGAATGCGTTGATGGCGGCGGTGCTGGCGCGCGGCGAGACGATCATCGACAATGCCGCGCGCGAGCCTGAGATCACCGATCTCGCCAACTGCCTCGTCGCGATGGGCGCGGTGATCGAGGGGATCGGCACCGAGCGGCTGGTGATCCATGGCAGAGACCGGCTGCACGGTACGCATTATGCGGTGATGCCGGATCGTATCGAGGCGGGCAGCTATGCTTGCGCCGCCGCGATCACCGGCGGCGATATCGAGCTTGCC
>CAJYJW010000095.1 GCA_913775025.1 uncultured Sphingomonas sp.
CTTCCAGGATGATCGGTTTCAACGCATCCAGCGCGCCCGCCATGTCACCCTGCGCGGAGGGGATCGCCTTGCGCATCGTGGCGAAGCCATGGATCGTACCCCGCGCCTCGCGGAAGACCACGGGGACGCCCGCCTCCGCCAAAGCGGCGGCATAATGCCGGCCCTCGTCGCGGATCGGGTCAAGCTCCGCGGTCACCACCAACGCCGGGGGCAGGCCGGCTAGGCTATCGAGCGTCGGCACCGCGCGGCGGTCGGTAGGGTCGGCGGCATAGGCTTTTGCGAAAAAGTCCATGCCTTCGCGGGTGAGGAAGTAGCCGGAGCCGTATGTTTCGAACGAGGCGAACTCGGTCGCCCGGCCGAGCGAGGGGTAGAATGCCGCCTGTGCCAGCACCGGCCTGAGCGCCGGCCTGTCGCGCAGGGCCATCGCGGTGACGATCGCCATCGTGCCGCCGGCGCTGTCCCCCATGACGACGAGGCCGGAAACGCCCCGCCCCAGCGCGCCCGGCGTCTCCGACACCCAGCGCGCCGCGGCTTCGCAATCCTCCGCCGCGGCGGGGAAGGGATGCTCGGGCGCGAGGCGATAGTCGACCGCCACCACCGGCAAATCGAGCGTTCGGGCGATTTCGGCACACAGCGGCTCGTGGCTGTAGAGATCGCCCAGCACGAAGCCGCCGCCGTGAAAATATATCACCACCGGCCCCGGTGGGCGCGTCGCCCGCGTATCGTACAGGCGTGCCGGAATGTCGCCATGCGGCGCCGACACCTCGAGGTCGCGCAAGACGGCCAGATCGCCGACGGGCAACTCGGTCAGATCGCGCAACGCACGGAACATCTTCCGCGAAACCTCCGGCGGAAGATCGGCGGTGCTAGGGCCGGCCTGCGCGTTAAGATAGTCGAGAAAGGCGCGGACATCCGGGCGGGCGGGCGCGGCGACGGGGACAGGGGCGGTCATCGCATCACTCCGGCTAGGGGTGTGGACCAAGCGCGCGGCATCGCGGTCAGTTGCCAAACTGCTCGGCCAGCTCAGCAAGTTCCAGCCACCGCATCTCGGCCTCGTCCTTCTTCGCGCGGGCGGTATCGATCGCGGCAGTAAGGGCGGCGAAGCGGGCGGGATCCTTGGTATAGAGCGCCGGATCGGCCAGCAGCGCCTCGTCGCGCGCGATTGCCGCCTCGATCGTCTCGATCGTCTTGGGCAGCAGATCGAGGTCGCGCTGATCCTTGTAGCTCAATTTGGTTTTCGCCTTCGGGGCGGCGGTCGGCTCGCTGGCGCGGGCGGCGGGCTTCTTCACCGAGGCCTGGCTGCGCTGCCGCTGCCAATCCTCATAGCCGCCGGCCACCACATCCACCTTGCCCGATCCGTCGAGGCCGAGCGTGATGGTGACGGTACGATCAAGGAAGTCGCGATCATGGCTGACGATCAGGACAGTGCCGTCATAGTCGGAGATCACCTCCTGCAGCAGGTCGAGCGTTTCGAGGTCGAGATCATTGGTCGGCTCGTCCAGCACCAGCAGGTTCGATGGCCGCGCGAATTCGCGCGCGAGCAGCAGGCGTGACCGCTCGCCGCCGGAGAGGGAGGCGATACGCGCCTCCGTCATGTTAGGGTCGAACAGGAACTCCTTCAGATAGCCCTGAATATGTTTCTTGGTGCCTTGCACATCGATCCACTCGCCGCCCTCGGTCAAAACGTCGCGCACCGTCTTTTCGGGGCTCATCAGGCTGCGCTGCTGATCGATGATCGTCGCATCCAGCGTCTTGGCCAGCTTCACGGTGCCTTTGTCGGGGGCCAGCTCGCCGGTCAGCATCTTGAGGAGGGTGGATTTGCCCGCGCCGTTCGCGCCGACGATGCCGATCCGGTCGCCCCGCCGCACCCGGACAGAGAGATCGCGGATCACGGTGCGATCGCCGAACGTCTTGGTCACATGCTCGGCATCGATCACCACCTTGGTCTTGGTATCGTCGCTGGCGATCGCGATCGCGGCGGTGCCCGCCGGCCCCATCATCGCCGCGCGCTCCGCCCGCATCTCGATCAGTTTTGTGAGGCGCCCCTGATTGCGCCGCCTGCGCCCGGTCACGCCGCGCTGTAGCCAATGCTCCTCAAGCTTGAGGCGGGCGTCCAGCCGTTCAGCGTTCCGCTCCTCGTCGGCGTAGACCTTTTCCGTCCACGCCTCGAACCCGCCGAAGCCGATCTCGGCGCGGCGGATCGCGCCGCGATCGAGCCACAGTGTCTGGCGGGTCAGCCGGGTCAGGAAGGCGCGATCGTGGCTGATCGCGACGAACGCGCCGTTGAAGCGGGCGAGCCATCCCTCCAGCCACTCGATCGCGGCGACATCGAGGTGGTTGGTCGGTTCGTCGAGCAGCAGCACGTCCGGCTCCATCGCCAACGCGCGGGCGATGGCGGCGCGGCGGCGCTCGCCGCCGGAGGCGGTGGCGGCATCGCGGGCGAGATCGATGCCCATCTGCGTGGCGATCGCTTCCACCTCATGGGCCAAGGGCGCACCGTCGCCCGCCAGCGCATAATCGCGCAGCGTGCTGTGGCCTGCCATCGATGGCTCCTGCTCCAGCAGGATCACGCGCGCGCCGGGCACGATCGTGCGCCGGCCCTCGTCTCCCTCGATCCGGCCGGCCAGCAGCTTCAGGAGCGTCGTCTTGCCCGCGCCGTTGCGGCCGATCAGCGCCAGCCGGTCACGCGGGCCGATATATATGTCGAGGTGCCGGAACAGCCAGCCGGAACCTTGCACGAGGCCGAGATCTTCATAAGCGAGAACAGGTGCGGACATGATGCAACTATGAGTTGGAGAAGCGAGGGCAGGCGCATTCATCGCCTATTCAATGCGCCGGCCCTATGCCAGAAACCAATGCCGATGAAGCAATTTCTCCCCCTCGCGCTAGCCGGCGCGGCCCTGGCTACCGGCATGCCCGGCGGCGTGGCTTATGCCGATATGCGCCGTCGCGATGTTGATGCCGCCTATCAGGCGACGTTGCGCGGACAGGTGCGCCCGCTTCCCGAGATTGAGGCGCGGGTGTTGCCGCGCATGGGTGGGGCCAGCTATCTCGGGCCGGAATATGACCCTGATACAGCACGTTACCGGCTGAAGTTCATGCGGGGTGGTTCCGTCATATGGGTGGACGTGGACGGCAGAACCGGCGCGGTGATCGGCCAGTCGGGCCGCTGATCCGTCGTCTTGTGGAACCGCCGCCCCGCGCGGCATAAGCGGCTGGCCGGTCAACTGCCGGCAGCATAGCTCAAGGATAAGCCCGATGCGCGTATTGATCGTCGAGGACGAGCCCAATCTCGGCCGCCAGCTGCGTGCCACGCTGGAGGGGGCCGGCTACGCCATCGATCTCGCGACAGACGGCGAGGACGGCCACTATCTCGGCTCCACCGAGAATTACGACGCGATCGTGCTCGATCTCGGCCTGCCCGAGGTGGACGGGCTGACCGTGCTCGATCGCTGGCGCAAGGAGGGCAAGGAAACGCCCGTGCTGGTGCTGACCGCGCGGGACAGCTGGTCCGACAAGGTGGCGGGCCTCGATGCGGGCGCGGACGACTATCTCGCCAAGCCGTTCCAGACGGAGGAACTCATCGCGCGGCTGCGCGCGCTGATCCGCCGCGCCTCCGGCAATGCCTCCTCCGAGTTGATCGCGGGCGACGTGCGGCTGGACACGCGATCCGGCAAGGTGACGCTGGCGGGTGAGCCGGTGAAGATGACGGCGCAGGAATATAAGCTGCTCAGCTATCTCCTGCACCACAAGGGCAAGGTCGTCAGCCGCACCGAATTGATCGAGCATATCTACGATCAGGACTTCGACCGCGATTCCAATACGATAGAAGTCTTCGTTACACGTATCCGCAAGAAGCTTGGGCCGGATGTCATCACCACCATCCGGGGCCTCGGCTATAGCCTCGAAGATCCGGCCGCCTGAAGGGCGATCGGCGTTTCGGCATGGCGGCGGACGGTTCCACGGCGGGCGGTGCAAGCGAGGACGGTTGGCGCCTGATGATCGCCAACTGGTTTCGGCTTTTGTTCAACAAGCCGATGCGGCTCGACCGGCAGGCCCGGCGACCGCGCGAGCGCCGCACCGGATCTCTGACACGGCGGATGATCGGCATCGCCGCCCTCTGGATCTTCGTGCTGTTGCTGGGGGGCGGACTGGGCCTGGATCGGGTTCTGCGATCGGCGATCACGCGCAACTTCGACGGACAGCTGGAATATGTGCTGACCGCGATGATCGCCTCGGCGGAGATCGGACCCGACGGCGAGGTGCGCTTCAACCGCCCGCTCGGCGACCAGCGTTTTCTGGAGCCCTATTCCGGCCTCTACTGGCAGGTATCCGGTCGGGGGTTCGAGCCCTTCCGTTCCCGATCCTTATGGGATCGCGGCCTGATCGTCACGCCCGGCGATCAGGCCGCCGCCGTCCACGTCTATGACAGCAAGGAGTTTCCGCAGGACCCACTGCGCGTGTTGGAGCGGGACATTCGCCTGCCCGGATCGACGGTGGACTGGCGTTTTCAGGTCGCCCAGTCACGGCTGGGTCTGAACGAGCAGATTGCGGCGCTGCGGCGCACCCTCGTGCGCTGCTTCGCGGCGCTTGGGCTGGGGCTGATCATGATGTCCGCGCTGCAGGCCACCTATGGGCTGTGGCCGCTGCGCAAGATCCGGCGGGAGATCGGCGCCGTGCGCACCGGCCATATCTCGCGCGTGGATGAGCGGTTGCCCGACGAGATCGCGCCGATGGTGGAGGAGCTGAATGACCTCCTCGCCCATAATGAGAAACAGGCCGAGGAGGCGCGGCGGCATGCCGGCAACCTCGCTCATGCGCTGAAGACCCCGCTCACCGTCATCATGAACGAGGCGACCGCCGACAGCGACGATCTGAAGGCGACCGTGGTGCGGGAGGCCACGACGATGCGCCGGCAGGTCGACCATCATCTGGCGCGCGCCCGCGCGGTCGGCCGGCGCGGAAACGCACAGAGCCGGTCCGAGGTGTGGCCGTCGCTCAAGGCGGTGGAGCGCGCTGTCTCCCGCCTGCACCGCCACGTCACCATCGATCTTGCCGGCGACAAGGAAGCCGCCGTCCATGTCGAGCGGCAGGATCTCGACGAGATGCTCGGCAATCTGATCGAGAATGCCGCGAAATACGGGCAGGGCCGGGTCTTCATCACCGTCAGCCGCGAGGCGGGTTTCGTCGAGATCGAGGTGGAGGACGATGGCCCGGGCATACCCGAAGCGTTGCGCAACAGCCTGTTCGAACGCGGCGCGCGTTTGGATACGGGCAAGCCCGGCACCGGCCTAGGGCTCGCCATCGTGCGCGACGTATCGGAGATATATGAGGGCACGGTCAGCCTTGAGGAAAGTGAAGACCTCGGCGGGCTTAATGTGAGGCTGCGATTGCCCACAGCGCCTTGAGGTAACGGGATCGGGCGGTGCCCCGATTACTCGTCCTCGCACCGCCACTGTTTCATCGATCGGACGCACACCATTCAATACGCCGCCGACCCTGCTGACGCGATCAACGCTCCTGATCGGTTTCGCGTCGCCTTCCTGTTCAATGCCCAGCTGCACCAGCTGATGCACGGCATCACCACCGCCATCGCCTTGTCCCGCCATCCGGACATGGAGGTGCATCTGATCGGGGCGAGCGAGGATCATCTTGATTATGCCCGGCGCATGATCGGGCGGGCGGGCGGGGCGGAGATCGTTTTGTCGTTGGCGGGGGCCAGGCTTGTGCATCGCCTGTCCGGTCGGCGTTTCATGCCGGCGAAGCTCGCCCGGCTGCTGACGGAGGCGCACCACCTTGCCGGCTTCGACGCGATCGCCCTGCCGGAACGAACCTCATCGCTGATCCGGCGGCTGGGCATGACCGGTCCACGCCTGATCCATCTGGATCATGGCGCGGGGGATCGCGCGGTGGGGTTCGATCCGCGCATCCGGCTGTTCGATTTCGTCTTGCTCCCCGGGGCCAAGACGCGGCGGCGGTTGCTGCGCGAAGGCTATATCCGGCATGGCGCACATGCGGTGATCGGCTACCCGAAGTTCGATGCGGCCGATGCGTTGCGCGATCCGACCTGGACCCCGTTCGCCGACGATCGACCGGTCGTTCTCTACAACCCGCATTTCAGTACGCTCGGCTCGTGGGATCGCCTTGGCGGGCAGGTGCTGGAGGCATTCGCCGGGCAGGATCGCTACAATCTGATCGTGGCCCCCCATGTCCGCCTGTTCGATGGGCCGGCGCAACGGGAGAAAGCGTCCGCCCTCGTCAAGCGCTTTCACGATCATCCGCGCATCCACATCGATCCCGGCAGCGAGCGATCGGTGGACATGAGCTACACCATGCTCGCCGACGTCTATCTCGGCGACGTGAGCAGCCAGATCTACGAATATCTGCGCCGTCCGCGCCCCTGCCTCTTCCTCGATGGCCAGGGCCTGAACTGGACGACCGACGAGAATTACGCGCACTGGCATTTCGGGCCGGTGCTGCAGGACACGCGGAGACTGATCGCCGCCGTGGACGCCGTTCGCGCCGAACATGCGCGTTGGGCGCCGGCGCAGGCAGCGGGCATCGCCGAGACGTTCGATCTTACCGCCGAACCCCCGTCCACGCGGGCGGCACAGGCGATCGCGACGTTCCTGCGTTTCGGCGCGGTGAACAGCCAGGCGGAGACGGGCGCGCCGGCCGATCCGCCGCCGTTGCCCCGCCGCTATCCCCGGCGAGCAAGGCGACATCATTAGCTGACGCTGCGGCGGTGCTCAGCCGTGGCGACGGGGGGTGCGATATAATGCGGCGTAGGGTGGCTTGGCGGGGCGAAGCTGTCCGCCTCCGCGCTGATGCAGGCGACGTTGATTTGCGCCTCGCCTCGCATCGCACCATGCGACCGGGCGTGCAATCGATCGAGCAGCGTCAGGCGCCGCCGTCCTCACGGTGCCGTTCGTGGTGGCGGATCACCTCGTCGATGATGAACCGCAAAAATTTCTCGGAGAAATCCGGATCGAGATTCGCCGAGCGGGCAAGCGTGCGGAGGCGTTCGATCTGAGCGGCCTCACGGCCCGGATCGGCCGGCGGCAGGCCGCTCGTCGCCTTGTACCGCCCGACCGCCTGCGTGACCTTGAACCGCTCCGCCAGCAGGAAGACGAGGGCGGCGTCGATGTTGTCGATGCTCTCGCGATACCCCGTCAGCACATCGTCCGCCATGCCCGCACCCTGTTCCCTCGATCAGGCGAGCCTTTTCACGGGTACGACGGGCAGGCGCAAGCCCCGCGCGCTTGCCTTTGACCGCGCATGACGCCACATCGCCCGCATGGCCGCCACCGTCACCCCGCTCCATCGCGACAAGCCCGCCTCGCTCGATCCGATGATGGCGCTCGTCGCCCCCGATATGCACCGTGTCAACGAGGTGATCCTCGCCCGGATGCAGAGCGACGTCGCGCTGATCCCCGAGCTGGCGGGGCATCTGATCGCGGGGGGCGGCAAGCGGATGCGGCCGATGCTGACGCTCGCCTGCGCGCGCTTGCTGGATTACGGCGGCAGCCGCCAGCATCAGCTCGCGGCGGCGGTGGAATTCATCCACACCGCCACGCTGTTGCACGACGACGTGGTGGATGGCTCCGGCCTCAGGCGCGGCAAGCGGACGGCGAATATCATCTGGGGCAATCCGGCAAGCGTGCTGGTGGGCGATTTCCTGTTCAGCCGCGCGTTCGAGCTGATGGTGGAGGATGGTTCGCTGCGGGTGCTGCGCATCCTCTCCAACGCCTCCGCCGTGATCGCGGAGGGGGAGGTCAATCAGCTGACCGCCCAGCGCCGGATCGAGACGACCGAGCAGAAGTATCTCGACATCATCGGTGCCAAGACAGCCGCGCTGTTCGCCGCTGCGTGCCGGATCGCAGCCGTGATTGCGGAGCGGGACGAAGCGGTGGAACTGGCATTGGATGCCTATGGTCGCAATCTCGGCATCGCTTTCCAGCTGATCGACGATGCGATCGACTACAATTCCTCCGCCACGACGATGGGGAAGGATACGGGCGACGACTTCCGCGACGGCAAGGTGACGTTGCCGGTGATCCTTGCGAACGCGCGGGGATCGACCTCGGACCAGCGTTTCTGGCGCGATGCGATGGAGGGGCGGCGGGTCTCCGACGAGGATCTCGCCTATGCCACCGCGCTGCTCGAGTCGACCAACGCCATAGCCGACACGCTCGGCCGCGCGCGCCATTATGGGCAGCGCGCGATCGACGCGCTGGCCGGCATCGGTGACGGCAAGGCCCGTGCCGCCTTGGTGGAAGCGGTCGAGTTCGCAGTAGCGCGAGCGTACTGAACCCGCGTCGCCCGACGATCCCGCTTGTTAGGCGCGACGCGTTGCGGCACCACCAGAATCGATGAAAGCCGCCTTTGACCGCGCCCGCCTGGCGCTAGATTTCCTTGAGGAACACAGGCTCGAACCGTCCGTGGCGCATTACGGGTTGGCGCTTGCGTTTTTAACGAACCCGCGTTCACCCTTGGCAGATGCGATAGAAAGGCTGACCGGTGACGGCCTGCGCCTCTCGTCCGAGGCGGCGGCTGACCTGTCTCGCCGGTATCTGTCGCCGGAACAGTCGATCGGCGCGCGGGAGCAGGCGGTCGTGCGGCAGGCGGCCGAACTGGGCGCGCTGTCGACGGATGCGCATGAGGTGACCAGCGCGTTGGGGCGTGATGTCGGCTCGTTTGCGGCGCAGGCCGACACCTGGCCACGCGAGGCCGACCGTTTCATTACCCGGCTCAGCGATGCCGAGCGGCAGTTGGCCGAGGTGCGTGAGGAGATCGCCCGCCTGCGCACCCGCATCGGCGGCGAGAAGCCCGGCCCCTTGACCGAGAGCGACGACATGGGGCGTGACCCGCTGACGCAGGCACTGGACCAGAGCGGCGCGCAGCGGGTGCTGAACCAGCTTGTCGATTACAAGCGCGATTATGTGTTGCTGATGTTCGGGCTCGATGATCTGATCGGTATCAACGAACGCTATGGTAGGCCTGTTGGCGACAATGTGCTGAATGCCTTCACCGCCACCCTGTCCGAAATCTTCCCCCGGCAGGAGCTGATCCGCTGGACGGGCAACGAATTCGTCATCGTGATGAAGGACACCGGCAGCACGGCGGTGCGCCTGCTGGCCGAGGAAGCCTTGGCTGCGATGCGTGCTCGGCGGCTGAAACTGCGGGGCAGCGGGTTGGCGATCGGGGTCGTCACTGCATCCGCCGGCATGGTGCTGGGGCGCGACGAGCCCGCAACCATCGTGCTCGACAACGCCCGCGAGCGGCTTTTGGAGGCGGCAGCGCGCGGCGGGAACCGGGTGGAGGGGTGACGATCCGCCGCAAGGCCGTGCGGGGATGACCGACCTGCCGATCCACGCCGTGCTGCCCGAGCTGCTCGCCGCGCTACGCGGCGGGCCAAACGCGGTGCTGGTGGCCCCGCCGGGGGCCGGCAAGACCACCGCGGTCGCCCCCGCCTTGCTGGCGGAGCCGTGGTTTGGGGGGCAGGTGCTGCTGCTCTCGCCCCGCCGCCTCGCCGCCCGCGCCGCCGCCGAGCGGATGGCGGCGCTCGCCGGCGAGCCGGTCGGCCGCACGATCGGCTATGCGACCCGGCTGGATGCGAAGCATGGGCGCCACACGCGCGTCCTCGTGCTGACCGAGGGCATCTTCCGCAATCGCATCCAGGCGGACCCGGAGCTTGGCGGCGTTTCGGCCGTGCTGTTCGACGAGGTTCACGAACGCAGTCTCGACAGTGATTTTGGCCTTGCCCTCGCGCTGGATGTGCAGGGGGCGCTGCGGCCCGACCTCCGCCTCGTCGCCATGTCCGCCACGCTGGATGGCGTGCGGTTCGCCGCCTTGCTCGGTAATGCCCCGGTGGTGGAGAGCGCGGGGCGGAGCCATCCGCTGGACGTGCGGTATCTGGGGCGGGGCGCGGAAAGCCGGATCGAGGATGCGATGGCCGCCGCGATCCGCCGTGCGCTGTCGGAGGCGGAAGGCGGGCTGCTGGCCTTCCTGCCCGGTGTCGCGGAAATCGAGCGTACGGCGGAGCGCCTGACCAATCTGCCATCGCATGTGGCCTTGCATCGACTGCATGGCAGCCTTGATCCCGCAGCGCAGCGCGCCGCGATCGGGCCTGCCGCGCCGGGCACGCGTAAGCTCGTGCTGGCGACGAGCATCGCGGAGACGAGCCTGACGCTGGAGGGGGTGCGGATCGTGGTGGATTCTGGGTTGGCTCGCCGCCCCCGTTACGATCGCGCCGCCGGCCTGACCCGCCTTTCCACCGAGCGGGTGGCGCAGGCATCGGCAATCCAGCGAGCGGGCCGCGCCGCGCGGCAGGGGCCGGGTGTCGCCTATCGCCTGTGGGAGCAGGCGGCGACCGCCAGCCTGCTGCCCTACGATCCGCCGGAGATATTGGAGGCGGACCTCTCCGCCCTGTTGCTAGACTGCGCGATGTGGGGCGTCACCGATCCCGCTGTACTCCGTTGGCTGGACCCGCCCCCTGCCGCCGCCGTGGCCGAGGGCCGTATCCGCCTGCGGGCGCTGGGCGCGATCGACGATGACGGACGGCCTACCCCGCACGGACAGGTGATCGCCACGCTGCCGGTGCCGCCGCGTCTGGGGCATATGCTGGTCGCCGCCGCGAAGCTGGGTTGGGCACGCACGGCGGCGGACGTCGCCGTCCTGCTTTCCGAACGCGGCCTCGGCGGCAATGACGCGGACCTCGAAATACGCCTGCGCCGCTGGCGGCAGGAGCGGGGGCAGCGGGCCGAGGCGTCGCGCGGGCTGGCGCGCCGCTGGCGCGGCCTTGTGGGCGGACGGGACGATGTGGACGAGGCGGCGGTCGCGGGGTGTATCGCGCTGGCCTTTCCCGACCGCGTGGCCCGGCGGCGCGATGCCGGGGGGGAGGACTGGATCTCGGTTGGCGGACGCGGCTTCCGCCTCGATCCCGCCTCGTCGCTGGCGCGTGCCGAGTGGCTGGCGGTCGCGGAGACGCAGGGGACGGCAGCGAAGGCACGTATCCTCTCCGCCGCGGTCATCGATCCGTCGCTTGTCGAACGCCTCTTGGCGGATCGGATCGAGGCCGTGCGCACGGTGCGCTTCGATCCCGCAACCGGGGGCGTCACGGCGCGGCGGGAGCGGCGGCTCGGTGCTGTGCGGCTGTCCGGCGGAGCGGACGACGCGCCCGACCCGGCGGCGATCGCGCAGGCGTTGCTGGCGGGCGTGCGCGCGGGCGGGATTGGTCTGCTTCCTTGGGGGGAGGGAGCGCTAGCGTTGCAGGCACGTGCCGCCTTCGCCGCCGACCACGGATCGCTGCCGGATCTGTCGGACGGAGCTTTGACGGAGACGCTGGAGGACTGGTTGCCGCCGCTGCTCGTCGGTCGCCGTCGTCTCTCCGACATCGATCAGGGCGCGCTGTCGGGCGTATTGGAAGGGCTGCTGGGATGGGACGGGCGGCAGATGGTGGAGCGGCTTGCGCCAGCACGCTTCGCCTCGCCCGCCGGCAGTAGCCACCCGATCGATTATGCAGCCGAGGGCGGTCCGGCGGTGGAGCTTAGGCCTCAGGCACTGTTCGGTCTCGCCACCCATCCGGCGGTGGCGGGCGGGCGGGTGCCGCTGGTGCTGCGCCTCACGTCGCCTGCCGGTCGCCCGATCCAGACAACGCGTGATCTCCCCGGTTTCTGGGCAGGCAGCTGGGCGGCGGTGGCCAAGGAGATGCGCGGCCGCTACCCCCGCCACCCCTGGCCGGACGATCCGGCGCGGGCCGATCCCACGCTGCGCACCAAGAAGCGGCAAGGGCAGGGCTAGATCAGGCGGCGGCCCGGTCGCTTACGTCTTCGATCAGCGAAATCGCCATCGGACGGCCGAAGAGATAGCCCTGCGCCTGATCGCAACCCTCGCTCCGCAGCAGATCGAGCTGCTCCTCGGACTCGAGCCCTTCGGCCAGCACCGGCACCTCTAGGCTGCGACCGAGCGCCAGCACCGCGCGAATGATTGCGCGCGCCTGATGATTGCAATCCGAATCGAGCAGGAAGGATTTGTCGATCTTGATCTTGTCGAACGGGAAGGCGTTCAGCGTGGCGAGCGAGGAATAGCCCGTGCCGAAATCATCGATCGCGATGGTAACGCCAAGTCCTTTGATCTGGCGCAGCACATGGAGCGCGCGGGTCTTGTCAGCGATCAGCGCGGTTTCGGTAATCTCCAGCTCCAGCCGCGCCGGGTTCAATCCCGTGGCGACGAGAGCATCGCGGACGATGTTAATGAGATCGGGCTGCATTAGCTGCACGGGCGAGAGATTGACCGCGATGCGGCGGGGCGTCGGCCAGGATGCGGCCTCCGCGCAGGCCGTGCGCAACACCCACTCCCCAATGCGAAGGATTTCGCCGCTTTCCTCGGCGATGGGAATGAACTCGACCGGGGAGATTGCGCCGAGCCGCCCGTGGTTCCACCGCAGGAGAACCTCATACCCCGTGATTTCGCCGGACGAGAGCGACCGCTGCACCTGATAGGCGAGCGAGAATTCGTTACGGCCGATCGCCTCGCGCAGATCATTGGCGAGCAGGCGGCGGTTGCGCGCCGCCGCATCCATATCCGGCGAATAGAGGCACGTCGTGCTGCCGATGCCTTCCTTCGCGCGATACATGGCGAGATCGGCGTTGTTGACGATCGTCTCGCGGACGGTGCCGTGCTCGGGATAGATGGCGATGCCGATGCTGGCCCCGGTGAAGATCGTCAGCCCGTGATATGCAATTTCGGCGCGAAGGCAGTGTTCCAGCCGTGCGGTGAAGTCGGCAAGGTCGGCCTCGCTGGAAAAGGGCTTGATGGCGGCGAACTCGTCCCCGCCGAACCGGGCTACGACCTCGCCCTCGCGACAGGCGGTACGCATCCGCTCGCTCAACGTCTGCAGCACCTCGTCGCCGGCCGCGTGTCCATGAATATCGTTGACCTCCTTGAAACGGTCGAGGTCGATACCGAACACCGCGACGCGCTCGCCACGGTGGGCCGCCCGCATCAGCGCCTGATCGAGACGATCGGTGTAGTTGGTCCGGTTGGGCAGGCCGGTCAGCTCGTCATGCAGCGCCATATGGGCGATACGCGCCTCGTTCCGCTGGCGTTCGGTGATATCCTCGAATGTCGAGACCCAGCCGCCGTTCGCCATCGGGCGATGCGAGATGGCGAGTATCAGTGCCTCGGTGAAGGGCACTACCAGCGTGCCGCCGCCCTCCCGAGCGACGCATTCGCGATGCCGGCGGACGACCTCGTTAAGCATGTCCGGGGTCACGGGTACGCCCGACCGCGCCTGTAATCCGGCGAGCAACACATTCTCGAACGACGTGCCGATCGCGCAGGCTTCGGTCGACACGCCGAACAGTTCGCCGACCCGATCGTTGGCCATGACCAGCCGACCATTCGGATCGAACAGGCAAAGGCCCTGATGCATGTTCGATAACGCGGTATCGAGATTAACGGTCAGTTCGGTCAACCGATCCTGATCCTGCTTGAAGCGGGTCATATCGCGCGTCAGCTTGACGAAGCCGGTAAACTTGCCGCCATCGTCTCGCACAGACTCGATAGTGGCGTGGGCCCAAAAGCGGCTGCCGTCCTGGCGTAGGCGCCAGCCCTCCGCAGTCACGTGCCCGCTGTTCCGCGCCTGCTGGAGGATCTCGTCGGGCTTTCCCGCCGCACGCTCGCTTTCCTCATGGAAGTCGGCGAGGGAAAGCCCGATGGCCTCCTGGGCGGTATAGCCCTTCAGCCTCTGCGCACCCGCATTCCAGCTTGCCACCCGGCCCGCCGGATCGAGCATGAAGATCGCGCAATCGTTGATGCCCTCGACAAGTAGGCGGAACTGGCGCTCGTTCGTCTCGATGGTCGTCCGCATCCGCCCGCTGAGGAGCGCTGCCAGAACAATCAGCATCATGACGCCGAAGGCGACGCCGGCGATCAGCACGCCCATGGTGATCGGAGACAGCAGATTGTCCGGCATCGCAATCGAGGCTTCGGGGACCATGGTCAACGCGACCATGCCGGTGAAGTGTAGCAGCAGCACCGCGAGGCCGAACAGGGCGGCGCCGGCGAAGGCGCTACGGAGGCCGCGATGATCTAGGACCAGCATCAAGGCCGGGCCTGCCGGCAGGATTGCGCAGGCGACGGACAGCAGGATCCAGCTCTCCGACCAGATTATGCGCGCTGGCATCTCCAGCGCCTGGGTGCCCATATAATGCATCGTCACCACGCCGCTGCCGAAGACGATGCCGCCCAGCCAGCGATACACCCGGGCGTTGTTGAAAAGGGCAACGCCGAAGCCGGCCGAAACCATGGCGACCGCCACCAGGAGAGAGGCGATCGTCTCGCCGGGGTGAAAACCGATGACGAATCCCGGCTCGTACCCGAGCATCGCGACAAAGTGGGTCGACCAGATGCCGAGGCCGCTGGCGAGCCCAGCGGCGCAAGCCCAGCGCCAGCGCATTTCGGCATCGCTGTCGCGTGCGTGCCGCAGCAGCATCGCGGCGGCCATCGCCGACAGGATGCAGATCAAGCCGGCGAGCGTCACCAGCAAAGGATCGTGCATGTCGGCTATGCAGTGATAAATCGCGGGCACGTCCTGCTCTCCGGTCGGATAACAGGGCCGGGATAGCCCGCCAGCGCTAATTCTTATTAAACGAAAATCTTACATTTCGGGGGCGTGCCCGCTCTGTTCCCTACCGTACCGACGCCGCGTACAGCGCGATCGCCGCTGCGTTGGAGACGTTAAGGCTTTCCACCTTCGGGCTGATCGGCAGTTTCGCCAATTCGTCGCAATGGGTTTCGGTGTTGTGGCGCATGCCTTCGCCTTCGGCGCCCAGCACCAATGCGAGGCGCCCGTTGCCCATCGCCTGGCCCAGCGTCTGGTTTGCAGCACCCGTCAGTCCGATTCGCCAGAAACCCGCCTCACCGATCTCGTCCAGCGCGCGGGCGAGATTCACCACACGCACCCAGGGCACCAGCTCCAGCGCGCCGGACGCCGATCGCGCGAGCGAGCCCGATTCGGGTGGGGCGTGCCGATCCTGCGTGACGAGGCCGAGCGCGTCGAACGCCGCCGCCGAGCGCAGCACTGCGCCCACATTGTGCGGATCGGTCACCTGATCGAGCACCAGCAACGGGCGGCGATCGTCCCGCCCCGCATCGATCAGATCGCCAAGCCACATGTCGGGCAGGGGATCCACCTCGATCACCAAACCCTGATGCGGCGCATCGCCGGGCACAAGCCTGCCGAGGTCCGCCGCATCGGCGAAGGTGACGGGCACTACGGGCGGCAGATCGAGCGCCGCCAGCGCCTCCCGCGTGCCCCAGACGCGGCGCACGGTGCGCCGTGGGTTGGCGAGGGCTGCCAGCACGGCGTGCCGCCCCCAGAAGCGTGGCCGGCCCGATGCCGGTGCGGATGGTCTATGGCCTTTGCGCATCGGCGCGCTTTATCCACGCCAGCCGTTGACAGGCAAGCGGGCATTCGCCATTGAGCCGCCTCGCTTCGGCGAAAGGCGCCCGGACAGGTGGCCGAGTGGTTAAAGGCAGCAGACTGTAAATCTGCCCGTGCAAGCGTACGCTGGTTCGAATCCAGCCCTGTCCACCACCCGCCCGGCGGGTTCCGCAAATATACCGCCGAGCGTGTCTCGCGAGATTAGCGACGTCTCATCCTTCTGTAGATTTATAAGGCGGCGGCCCGGTCAGGCGGCGTGCTTTCGGCCTTGTGTTCGGCTCTATCCCCTTATTGGGGGATGCCATCCGCTCCTTGCCGTCATAGCGTTAGCGCCGAGGCGGCCGGCCGGCGGACGCGACCCCCGACGACAGGCCGCCTCACCCGATCGCGCCTGCCTTCTTCAGTCGCGAAAGACGACGGTCTTGTCGCCGTTAAGCAACACCCGCCCGGAAAGGTGGAAGGCGACCGCCCGCGCCAACACCCGGCGCTCGATATCACGGCCTTTCCGGACGAGGTCGTCCGGGCTGTCCTGATGGCTTATCCGCTCGACGTCCTGCTCGATGATCGGGCCTTCGTCGAGGTCGGCGGTAACGTAGTGCGCCGTCGCGCCGATCAGCTTCACGCCGCGCGCATGCGCCTGATGATAGGGCTTGGCGCCCTTGAAGCCGGGCAGAAAGCTATGGTGGATATTGATGCAGCGCCCGGCGAGGAAAGCCGCAAGATCGTCCGACAGGATCTGCATATATCGTGCGAGCACGATCAGATCCGCGCCGCTTTCGGTGACGATCGCCTTGATCCGCTCTTCCTGCGCCGCCTTGGTCTCGCGGGTGACGGGCAGATAGTGGAAGGGCAGGCCGGCAAGGTCCGCCGCCGCATAGATCTCGCGCGGGTGGTTGGAGATGATCCCGGCGATGTCCATCGGCAACTCGCCGATGCGCCAGCGATAGAGCAGATCGCTTAGACAGTGATCGAAGCGGGAGACGAGGATCAGCACCTTCTGCCGCACGTCGCTTGCCCGCATCTCCCACCGCATGGCGAAAGTCGTGGCCATCGGGGCGAAATCGGCTTGTAGCGTCGCAAGCGCCTCCCGGTTCAGGGAGAATGCGATGCGGGCGAAGAACCCCTTGGTCTCCGCATCGTCGAATTGCTGCGCCTCGGTGATATTCGCCCCGTGCCGAAACAGCGTCTGCGATACCTCCGCGACGATGCCGGGCCTGTCCGGGCAAGCGAGCGTCAGGAGGTGCGGATGGCCGCCCGGCACCGCACTCAGAGCCGCAATCCTTCCGTCTCTGGCAATCCGGTCATCAGGTTCAAGTTCTGCACGGCGGCGCCCGCTGCTCCCTTGCCCAGATTGTCGAGCGCGGCGACGAGGCGGATCTGCCCGTCACGCGCGAAGGCGAACAGATCCAGCCGATCGGTGTTCGCGCATTGCTCCAACGTCAACACCGCTCCCGGCTCCCGGCCTAGGCGGATGAGCGGGCTTTGCGCGTAGGCGTCACCCCATGCATCGCGAATGGCTTCGATGCCACCGTTCAGCAGGTGAGCATGCAGCGGCACCTCGACCAGCATCCCACGATAGCTGCGCGCGACGGCGGGCAAGAAGATTGGCGGGTAGGCCAGGCCGGCATGCGTCTGCATCTCCGGCACATGCTTGTGGCCGAGTGAAAGGCCGTAGATGCGGAACCCGGTATCCGTGGCGTCGGGCGCATTCGCATCCTCGAACGCGGCGATCATGGCCTTGCCGCCGCCCGAATAGCCTGAGGTCGCATTCACGCTGAGCGGCAGGTCGGTCGGCACGATACCCGCGCGCACAAGCGGCGCGACGAGGGCGAGGAATCCTGTCGGATAGCAGCCGGGATTGGACACACGCCGTGCGCTCGCCAACTCCGCCCGACGGCCGGGGGCGACCTCGGCGAAACCATAGGTCCAGGCCGGATCGGTGCGGTGCGCGGTGGAGGCATCGATCACGCGGGTGGTGTCGTTCTCGATCAACGCCACCGCCTCCCGGGCGGCATCGTCCGGCAGGCAGAGCACCACCGCGTCGGCGGCGTTCAGCGCATCGGCCCGCGCGGCGGCGTCCTTGCGATGCGCTTCCGGCAGCGTCAGCAAGGTGACGTCGGCGCGTCGCTCCAGCCGCTCGCGAATCTCTAGGCCGGTCGTGCCGGCGGCACCATCGATGAAGACCTTCACGCTCATGCCGCGATCCTCCGCCGCGCTGTAATCTCCGCACCCCGCGCGATGACGGCAGCCAGAGGCTCAACCGTTACGACCATCCAGTGCGCATTGGCGTGAATCATCCGATCGCCATCCACCATCATGCCGACATGGCCGGGGAAGAATATCAGGTCCCCACGCCGCAAGGCGGCTTGCGGGTCGATCTCCTCGCCAAGCGCGCGCTGCTGATCGCTGTCACGCGGGGCGGCGATGCCGCATAAGCCCAAGGCGCGCTGCACGAGGCCGGAGCAATCGACCCCGCCGTCGCCGCGCCCGCCCCACAAATAGGGCACGCCGATCATCCGTTCCGCCATCATGACGGGATCGTCAAAAGGCACGGAGACCGGAGCGACGTGCCGGCAGTGGATATAGCCGCCTTGCACGAGGACGAAGTCGCCCACCGCGTCTCCCTGCAGGCGGGTGCCGATGGCGTACGTGTCAATGGCGGGGGCCTTGATGTCTGCGCGGCTAAAGACAGAGGCTTGCGGCACTGTCACCACATGCGTCGCCGTCGAGGTCGGGCCGAGCGCATCGCCACGGACATATCCGACATAATTATCGTGAAGGCCGTACCCCCAGGCCCAGCCGCCCGATATGTCGACGACGGCAAACGCCTCGCCGTGCAGCAATTGTGATACGGCAGAAGCGCTCGCGTCGGGAGAAGCGCGCAGCATCGCCGAGCGAGCGGCGCAGGCGCGATATTCCGGTGCGCTATAGTGCGGCGCGAACACGCGATCAGCCAATCCGATATCCGCTATATCGCGGCGTATGGCGTGAACACGCGGATCGAGGGTGACGGACGGTCCCTTGAGGTGGAACCTCTCAGCCGAGCGCGGCGCGGTGCCCGCGCTTACCACCCTGATCGGGCGCGCGATCGATAAGGTTTCCGAAGCCTGCAAGAAAATCCGCTCCACTGTCCGTCTGCGTAACGAAGATATTGCGCCGATCGGCCTCATCCCGTTCGCGCCGCAGATAGCCGAGCGACCCCAAAGTATTCAAGGCGCGCGTGATGACGGGTTTCGACACGCCGAGCAGATGGGCAAGGCCCCGTACGGTATGAGGCCCCGGCGTGAGATATACCGCCAGCAACAGTGCCATCTGCCGGTTCGTAAGATCAGGCCGGCCGGATCGGACATATCCGACCAGCGTCTCCATCCAACTTGATAATGCGCGTGGGAGCACCGCCTATGCCTCGCCATGTCACGGGGTTGGAAGCATTCACTTCCTTGCCGTAACAACACACATGAACACGCTTCGTTTCATCGTAACCATGTGTGGCTAGACCAAAGCGTCGGCGGCCGTGCCGAACCTTTCGCCAAGCATCGCCCAAGCGGCGCGCAGGCCGAGTGCCTCGCCGCCTTTCGGTCGACCGGGCCGGTCGGATGGTCGCCATGCGAATGTATCCATATGCGCCCAGGGGATGTTCGCGGGCACGAACTCGCCAAGGAAGAGCGCGGCGGTGATCGCGCCGGCGAAACCGCCCTCGCCAGCGTTGTTGATGTCCGCGATCGTCGACTTGAGCATGTCGCGATAGCCGGTCCATAGAGGCAGCCGCCACAATGGATCGTCACAGCCGTCGCCCGCCGCCATCAGGCTTGCGGCCAGCGTGTCGTCATTGGCGAACAGCGCGGGCAGGTCCGGCCCGAGCGCGACCCGCGCCGCACCCGTCAACGTCGCGAAATCAATCAGCAGGGCCGGGGCCTCCTCGACAGCGCGGGAGAGGGCATCCGCCAGGATCAGCCGTCCTTCCGCATCGGTATTGCCGATCTCGACCGAGAGACCCTTGCGACTGGTCAACACGTCGCCCGGGCGGAAGGCATCCGCCGAAATCGCATTCTCCACCGCCGGGATCAGCAGGTAAAGGCGTATCGGCAGCCCAGCCTGCATGACCAGCCCGGCCAGCGCCAGCGCATGCGCCGCGCCTCCCATATCCTTCTTCATCAACAGCATGCCGGATGCAGGCTTGATATCGAGCCCGCCGGAATCGAAGCATACGCCCTTGCCGACGATGCAGACGCGGGGATGCGCGGGGTCTCCCCATGTCAGTTCGATCAACCGCGGCGCACGGGCCCGGGTGGCGGCCCGGCCTACCGCGTGGATCATCGGATATTCCTTCGCCAGCGCATCGCCCTGAACGACGGAGACGGTCGCGCCATGCCGGCTGGCTACCACTTCGGTGGCGGCGGCGAGATCGGCAGGCCCCATGTCGGCGGCGGGCGTATTGACCATATCGCGGACGAGCGCGACCGCCTCCGCCAGCCGGATCATCTCGCTGACCGGCGTGGTGTCGGCGACATGCAATATTCGTTGGGGGATCGGCTCCGGCTCCCGCCGATACCGGTCGAAGCGATGATGGGCGAGCAGCCAGCCCAATGCGGCGGCGCCGGGATCGCCCTCCGCCAGCCGATAATGCCCCTCGGGCAGGCGTGCGGCTGCGGTGGCGAGATCCCACGGGCCGGTCCGGTCCGGTATGCCGGCGACGGCGCTCCATTCCTCCGCCTTGGCGCCGGGCAGGATCGCGAATTCGCCGGGCTTTCCGCGAAAGCGAGCAGCGACGGCGACGGCGCGCGCCCGTTCCGGCTGGTCGGCCAGCCAGCCGTCGATATCCTTGTGCCGCACCGTCTGGATCAGATGGGCAGGCTGGCCGCGATCGGGCAGGAGCAGGGAGGCGAAATCGGTCATGCGGCGCCTTCTCGTAGAGGTCCGCCTGACGGGATAGAGGGGATCGGCCCGCCGGGACACCCCCCGGCGGGCACGATGTCTCAGAGGCTTGCCGCTGCCCCCACGGCACGGCGACGGCGCAGCCTGCCGCCGATCAGGCCGGTGCCCGCGATCATGAGTGCCCAGGTTCGCGGCTCCGGCACGGCGGCCAGGCGATCGGCTATGCCGCCCGCGATCAGCGCGTGCACCTGGGTGGTCGGGTGGATCGGGTCGAGATAGACATAGCCCTGGCACCCGGCGTCTACCGCGCCCGGCACAAATTGGCAGGGCGTCGTCTTATTCAGGGCGAAGCCCGGCTGCGCGAACAGATTTTTCTGGAAATTGAACAAATCGAAGAAGTCAACGTC
>CAJYJW010000096.1 GCA_913775025.1 uncultured Sphingomonas sp.
GCACCGATACGAACCGTTGCCGTTCCAGCGCGGCGTCAGCGCGGGGGGTGGGGGCGGCCATCATCAGCGGCAGGCGGGGATCCTCGAAACGAATGCCCCCGGCCCCCGGCGGCACCGCCACGTAAACGGTGCCGGAGAGGATCCCGTGGGGATGGATATGTCCGGAATGGCCGCCGCCCGCCTTCAGAAGGTTGACCCAGAGACTATCCAGCTTGGGCCGCCGCCCGCCCATGTCGAAGCCGCAATCGTCGACGAAGCGTGCGACATGGGGGGCGAGCCTGCGCACCAAATCGGCAAAGCGCGGGTCGCGCTGCGGAAGATCGGCTAGGCTGGCGTAGCTGGTGTAGCCGCGATAGCCGTGCTGCCTTGACCATTCCCGCCCGGCGCGATCCTGCGCGGCAATGTCTCGGCACGCTTCCTCCAGCTCCGTCAGGAAGGCGGGATGATCGATGCGATCCTCATACAGGGGGGTCGCGAACAGGGAACGGCTGGGCATCGGCGACCTCTTCGAGGAAGGCAAGTCGGTCGATAGGCGTCACTGCGATGGAGCGCCAGAGCCGAGCGATCATCGGTGGAACGGCGGGGTAAGGGCTTCGTTCAACTAGGGTTCTCACGCCTAGGAGACAGGATATGACTGAGCAGACCGGCGGCGATCTCGACGCGGAAGCCGAAATGGGCAATCGTCCCCCGCTGACTCCGGAGGAAATCGCGCGGCGCAAGGCGCGTCAGCTTGCGACCGACGATGGCGATGCGGCGCATATGGGGGGCAGCGGCGCCCAAGGCGGTCAGGCCGATTTTGGGCTGCCGAAG
This sequence comes from uncultured Sphingomonas sp., assembly GCA_913775025.1. GTDB lineage: Bacteria > Pseudomonadota > Alphaproteobacteria > Sphingomonadales > Sphingomonadaceae > Alterirhizorhabdus. Next base: position 811 of record CAJYJW010000096.1, read on the forward strand.
AATTATAGCTGATGCGGCTTGGCGTGGCCGGCAAGGCAATCGAACCCTTGCCGGCCATGCGATATCGCCGTTCGGAAAGGCATTGACGGCGTGGTCGATCTCGTTATCGCGTCGGTCTAAGCTTGCAGCCTCAACGACACTTCGTTCATGAAACGGACATCGTCTTGCGCTGCGAGGCGCGGTGCCTCCGCCGCGATCGCTCCGAGCATGTCGGCGAGCGGATCCATCTCCGCCTTCACATAGTTACCGAGCACATGTCCGGTCACCCGATCCTTATGTCCGGGATGTCCGATCCCGATCCGTACGCGACGAAAGCTATTACCGATATGAGCCTCGGTCGAGCGTAGCCCGTTATGGCCAGCGGTGCCGCCGCCCGTCTTCACCTTCACCTTGAAGGCCGCCAGATCGAGCTCGTCGTGAAATGCGGTGACGTCCTCTCTGACGCCTTTATAGAAGCGCAACGCTTCGCCGACCGCGCGACCGCTTTCGTTCATAAACGTCGCGGGTTTCAGCAGCAGAATGCGGTCGGTGCCGATGCGGCCCATCGCGCTCCAGCCTTGGAACGCCTTCTTCCACGGGTCGAAGCCGTGGACTTCGGCGATGGCATCCACCGCCATGAAACCGACGTTATGCCGGTTGAGCGCATATTGCGCGCCCGGATTACCAAGGCCGACCCAGATCTGCATGGTTCGACTAGCCCGTGTCTATCGATACGCCGTCGCCCGGCTCTGGGCGACGGCGATCACGATCAGGCGTCTTCGTCCTCGCCTTCCGCAGCGTCGGCCTCTTCGTCGGCGATCGCGGTCGGAGCGACGATCGTGGCGACGGTGAAGTCGCGATCGGAAATCGCAGGCTCCGCGCCCTTCGGCAGCGTGATGTCGGAGATGTGGATCGTCGCACCAAGCTCCAGACCCTTCAGCGAGACGCTGATCTGATCGGGAATGTCGGCGGCATCGACGACAAGCTCAAGCTCGTGCTGCACGACGTTCAGCACGGCGCCCTGCTTCAGCGCGGGGGAGGCTTCCTCGTCGGTGAAGACGACGGGAACCTGCACGTTGACCTTGGTGTGTTCACCGATGCGCAGAAAATCCACGTGCAGCGGGCGATCGGTCACCGGGTGGAACTGAACGTCCTTCGGCAGCGTCCGCAGGCTCTGGCCACCGGCGTCGATCATCACGACGCTGTTCATGAAGTGACCGGTCTGAAGGTACTTCACCAGCACCTTTTCCTCGACGTGAATCGAGAGCGGTTCCTGCTTGTTGCCATAGATCACGGCGGGGACGCGGCCTTCGCGACGCATGGCGCGGGAGGCTCCCTTGCCTGCCCGCTCGCGCGTCTCGGCCGACAGGTTGAGCACGTCGCTCATAGCATGTCTCCAGTTCGCTTGGTTGAAAAACGCGTACCGCCTCCAGGGATGACCGGAACGCGAGGACGCGCCCCTAGCCGAGACATGCGCGAAAGTCAAAAACCGCCCGGCGGTGCCTGCTGGCCTCGCCGGTCTAGCGCAAGCGTATGGCGCGCACGCCATCCTTGGCGAGCATCGCCTGCACCGACGCATCGCCGACGAGATGACCGGCCCCCACCGCGACCAGCACCGTTCCGGGTTTCGCGAGCCGTGCCTCCACCCACTTCGCCCAATTGGCATTCCGCCGCACCAGCAGGGTTTCACGCAGATCGGCGTTGTCCTTCAATTCCTCGTCGAAGGTCGCGGCGATGGCGCGGGTATCGCCCCGGCTCCAGGCCGCCAGCATCCCGTCATAGTCTTTCCGCGATTCCTTACCGTCTTCGAGAAGGGAGAGCAGGAAGTCGCGCTGCGCCGCCTCGGGCAGGCTATCGAAGAAGCCAAGTTGCTGAGCGGGCGTCTCCAGCCCCTCGACCGGTAGCCTGCGCGCGCGAAAATCTGCCTCCAGCTCTGGCTCCACGCCTTGGCCCGCCACAAGCTTCATGTCGGTCAGCGTGGTGCCGACGAGGAGGAGCGCCGCCGTCCACGTCTTCAGGCCGTTCAGCATGTCAGGCGATACACCGCTGCGGCCGATCAATGCGGAAAGCGCGGCGCGCTTTTCCATGGGCACGCGATCGAGCAGAGGGGGCAGGCCGCTTGCCCGACCCATCGACAGCATCGTGGCGGAGAGGGCGGCGGGATCGGGACCGATCACGGTTTCCAGCACCAGGCCTTGCGCCGCGCCGATCGCATCGCGCACGGCACCGTTTCGCCATTTCAGCCCTTCGGGCAGCACGTGGATGGTGCCGAACAGGTAGATGGTCGTATCCACGTCTGCCACCTTCCACACCGCCGGACGCGCACTGTCCGCCACCACGTGGGGGGCAGGGGCGGGGGCACAGGCGGCGACGGCCAGCACAGCGAGGATAGCAGCGAAACGCATGATCCCGACCTAGCCGCAAGGACAGCGCGCGGGAAGGGCGTTCGGCTTGACCGGGGCCAGACTTCGCGCCAAACGCGCGGCTACGCTGCGATTGCGAAGGGATGACACGTCTTGGGCGCCGAGAAGCCGCTCAGCTTCC
>CAJYJW010000097.1 GCA_913775025.1 uncultured Sphingomonas sp.
CCGCCCTCGGGCGTCCAGTCGGGCGCGGGATAGCGCGCCTCGGCCAGCGGCCGTGCGCCCTGCGGCCCGTTATGCGACAGCCACAACTGCGTCGCAGGCAGGTTCAGACTGCCACACAGCCGGGTCAGCGCCGCATAGTCGCTTGCTCCCCCGATCCGCGCCTGATGGCGCAGCAGCTTGTCGGCCAGCGCGCCTTCACCGATTTCGGTCAGCGCGGCGGCGACCTTGACATTGGATCGCCGTTCCAGCGCGCGCCAGTCATCGGTGGCGGGCGCGTGCCCCTTGGCATCGGCTCCGTCGATCAGCCCCAGCGCCTGCCGCGCCAGCAACCCGTAATAGGTTTCGCCATATTGCGCTGCGGTCTGCAACCGCCCCTGCACCAGGTCGGGCCGGCCGCAGGCGATGTCGGCGCGCGTCGCCCAATACAGCCCGGCCGACCGCAATTCGGTATCGCCCGCACGCTGCGCCACGCTGGCGAAGGCGGTCTGCGCCGCGGCGCAATCCTGCTGCCGCCACGCCGCCAGCCCCTGTGTCCAGTCGGCCTGGGCCGCCCAGTCGCCCGAACCGCGCTGCGCCACTGCCGCCAGCCGCCGGGCATTGGCATCGTCGCCCGCCACGAAATAGATCCACGCGACCCGCCCGCGCATCTCGGTCAGCGCTTCCGGCGTCAGCTCGGCTTCGCGCGGGGCGATCAGTGCTTCGGCGGCGGCACCGTCATCGGCCTTCACGTACGGCTTCATCGCCTCGAGCAGCTGCGCCGCGGCGGCATCGCTACGTGCGGCCTTGGCGCGCAGCCGTACCGGGGCGGCATCGAACCACACCAGCTTCTGCGGCGTCGGCAGTTCGGGTACCGCGTCCGCCCCGCGCAGCTTGGCGAGGCGGGCGAGGTCGGGCGCCTGCGGCAAATCGGGCGCTTCGGCCAGCAGCGCCAGCAGCTGCGGCAGCTCCACCTTCGGCGATCCCTTGGCAGTAAACAGTTCGGCGCGCGCCACCGCATGCAGCGGCCCCGGCTTCATCGCATCGAGCCGCAATTGCGCATCCGCCCAGCGTCCGCCCCGAATCGCTGCGAACACCTGCGTATAGGCATCGCGGTCCTCGGCCGACAATTGCGGCGGCACCCGCGCCTCGACCGGTGTCCGCGCAACGCTTCCCAGCGTCGGCGCCTCGCCGGCAAAGGCGGGGAGGGCGGGCAACATCAGCGCCGCGAACACGATGGGGGTCAGCTTCACGTGATCGTTTCCCTGGTAAGCAACTGCAAGTGCCGCCAGCTTTCCGCCTTGGCCAAGGGCCGCTCCAACAGGAAGCGCGGGTGGAAGGTGGCGATGGCGGGGCAGTCTATGCCATCATGGTGAAGGGTCCGTAAACCACCGCGTTGCCCGTCGGGCCCCAGCAGTGCCCGGCATGGTTCCGCCCCGAACAACAATAGCTTGGCGGGGGCGACCAGCGTCACCAGCCGCCGCGCCAGATCGTCGAGCGTCGCCTGTGCATCGTCCGGTACCCGCCCGGTCAGCGGCCGCGCCTGCGCAACCCCGGCGATCGTCACCGCGTCCCGGTCCAGCCCGATCGCTGCCAGCATCCGGTCGAGCAGCACGCCGACCGGCCCGGTCATCCACCCTGCTTCCGCCGAATCATCGGCCTCGGGCAGGTCGGTCAGAATCATCAATGCCGGATTTTTTGTCGCCGCGACCGCCAGGCGTTCGGCATTCCATCCGGCCTCAGGCACCGCATCGCTCATCCGCCACGCCACGAACGCATCGAGCGTGTCCGGCGGCAGGTCGGCGACCGGCGTCGACGCTACGGCAGCGGGCGCCCGCGTCGGTGCGGGCGTCGCGAACCAGTCGCGCAGTTCGTCCTCGACCAGCGTGTCGACTCCGGCATCCTGCCACCATTCGAGCGCGCTGGCTGCGGCTTCGTGCCACTGGATATGCTGGTCCGCCCCCATGCCGCCTTTAACGCTCTCCTTGACCTCCCCGTCAATCTGCCCAAATCGTGGGGGAGGACAGGGCGTTGCCGTAGCGCGACGAGGTTGGCCGTACGCGGCGCCCGCGATGAGGATGGAAGATGAGCGAACGGGAATCGATGCCCTATGACGTCGTGATCGTCGGCGCGGGGCCTGCCGGCCTGTCCGCGGCGATCCGGCTGAAGCAGATGGCGGGCGAGACGGGCGAGGAGATCGCCGTCTGCGTCCTCGAAAAGGGGTCGGAGGTCGGCGCCCATATCCTGTCGGGTGCGGTGTTCGATCCGCGCGCGATGGACGAATTGCTGCCCGACTGGCGTGAGCAGGGCTGCCCGATGGCCGAAGTGCCGGTGACCGAGAATCATCACTGGCTATTGTCCGAAACCGACAGCAGCGAGGTATCGCACCGCATCCTGCCGCCGTTCATGCAAAATAAGGGCACCTATACCGGGTCGCTCGGCAATATGTGCCGGTGGCTGGCCGAACAGGCCGAGGGGCTGGGCGTCGAGATCTTCCCCGGCTTCGCCGCTGCCGAGATCCTCTATCACGAGGACGGCTCGGTAAAGGGCGTCGCGACCGGCGACATGGGCGTCGCGCGCGACGGCACGCACAAGCCCGACTGGCAGCCCGGCCTCGAACTCCACGCCAAATACACCTTCTTTGCCGAAGGGGTGCGTGGGCACCTGTCGAAGCAGATCATCCGCACCTTCGATCTGGCGCGCGACAGCCAACCGCAGGTCTATGGTCTGGGTATCAAGGAATTGTGGGACATTCCGGCCGAAAACCATGCCCTCGGCCGGGTGATCCATACGCAGGGCTGGCCGCTCAGCGAGACGCGCGGCTCGAATGGCGGCGGCTTCCTGTACCATCAGGCGAACGGACAGGTGGCGCTGGGCTTCGTCACCTGGCTCAACTATTCGAACC
>CAJYJW010000098.1 GCA_913775025.1 uncultured Sphingomonas sp.
CCCAGCGCGCGATCGATCGCGCCGCGCTGGGCCACGCCGGCGGCGGCCGCGACGAGCGGGCGGAGGGGATCAACCGGAAGGTGGAAGGCGCATACAACCGCGCGCTGCATCTCCCCCGCCGGCGACGGCTGTTTCAGGCGTGGGCCGACGAGTTGGACACGATTTGATCAGGCTCAAGGCTCGAATGTCGCTTTTTGGTGGAAAACGGAATGGTCACATCTCGAAACCCGCATAGCGATAACCGACATTGCGCGACGCTGTGGCCTTTCCCGAAAAGGATGGTGAAACGGGACCTTGCCGAAGAGCGGGGTTGGATACCGACGATGCCGGCACTTTCCGACTAAAGCGCTTGCAAAAGTTTCTCGACTCGTTGCGAAATATTCCAATTTTGGATTGAGGCCGCTACGGATTCTGATCCTGCCGGGGGGCGGGTTCGTTCAACGCTTGGGTCGAGGAAGCGACGGCAGGAATGGTGAGCAACGTTGAGGGCGTCGCCATGTGCGACGTGCATGACGCACCACGCATGGCCGACATGCTGTCGGCGTTCGACTGGAGCACGACTTCGCTCGGCCCACGCAGCGATTGGCCAGCCTCCTTGCGCACGGCGGTCGACATCATGATGGCGTCCGGTCACGCCATGTGTCTGGCATGGGGACCGGAGCGCACGTTCCTCTACAACGACGCCTACGTCCCCATCCTCGGCAAGCGGCATCCGTTCGCCTTCGGCGTGACGTTCGCCGAGGCGTGGCCCGACGTGTGGGACGAGATCAAACCGCTCGTCGACGCGACCTTCGCCGGAGAAACCTCGACATTCCGTGACATGCCGTTGCTGATGACGCGCAACGGCTATCCGGAAGATACGTGGTGGAGCTTCTCCTACTCGCCGGTGCGCGGTGAGAACGGTGAGGTAGCCGGTCTGCTTAACGTGACGCTGGAGACGACCGACCGCGTCACGGCAGAGCGCGACCGCGATGCCGCAACTGGCGAGCTACAGCGCAGCGAGGCCAAGTGGCGCCAGCTGTTCGAAACGCTGGAGGAAGGCTTTGTCCTCGGCAAGGTCGTGCGCGACGGCGCAGGCGAGATCATCGACTGGTGCTATGAAGAGGTGAACGACGCTTGGTACGATCTGGTGGGGATCGAACGCGGGTGCGCTGTTGGCAGAACGATCCGCGAGGTCTTCCCAGGCATCGAGGACGAATGGGTGCTGGAGTTCGCCCGGGTCGTCGAGACGGGCGAGGCGATCCGCTTCACCCGGCAGGTCGGCAACCTTCGGCGCTGGTATGACGGTGTATGTCAGCCTGCAGGGGCCGATCACTTCACGGTCCTGTTTCTCGAGGTCACCGATCGCGTCCATGCCGATCGGCGTCGTGAAGCGCTGGCCGAACTCGGGCGGATGCTGACCGCGATTGATGATCCCGAAGATATTGTGCGGGCGGCAACCGCACTGATCGGCCGCACGCTTGATGTGGGGCGGGTCGGCTTCGGCACGGTCGGGGAGGACGGTGAGACGTTCGTCGTCCCGAACGACTGGACGGCGACGGACTATCCGACGCTCGCCGGCACCTACCGCATGGACGACTATGGCGCCTATGCGGAGGACTTGCGCGAGGGACGAACGGTGGTCATTCCCGACATCCGCCTGGATCCGCGCACCTCTGGCGATACCGCGCCGCTGGAAACCGTCGCGGTGCGCAGCCTCGTCAACCGGCCTATTCGGGAGAAGGGGCGGACCGTTGCGATCCTCTACGTCAACGATGGTGCGCCGCGCGATTGGACGCCTGAGGAAGTTCAGTTCATTGCCGATGCCGGCAACCGGACCTGGACCGCGCTCGAACGACGGCGGGCTGAGAAGGAGGCCAGAGAAACGGCCGCCTTCCTGAGCAGCGTGCTTGGCGCCTCGACCGACTGCATCAAGGTGGTCGAGCTGGACGGCAGCCTGTCCTTCATGACCGATGGCGGCATGAAGGTCATGGAGATCAGCGACTTCAACACGGTGCGTGGCTGCCCGTGGCCCGAGTTCCTGAAGGAGGACGGTTCCGCCTATGCCCGCGACGCGATCGAGGCGGCGAAGCGGGGGGAGACGACCCACTTCGAAGCGCCCGCCGACACCTATGCAGGGAATCCCAGACATTGGTCGGTGTCGGTTTCGCCGATCCTCGGCCCGAACGGTGAGACCGCCCGCATTCTGTCGGTGTCGCGCGATCACACTGAACTTCACAATGCGCAGGAACAGCAGCGTCTGCTCAACGGTGAGCTGGCGCATCGCATCAAAAACACGATGAGCGTAGTGCAGGCCATCGCTCACCAGACGCTTTCCAAAGCGGAGGATCAGGATGCCGTTGCCGCCTTCGGTAAGCGCCTTGGTGCGCTTGCTTCGGCAAACGACGTGCTGACCCGTGACAATTGGTCGAGTGCACGCCTAGGCGATGTCGCACGCAAGGCGCTGGAGACGTTCGGCGACGATCGCTTTATGCTGACCGGCCCCGACGTGACGATCGGGCCGCGCGCAACACTGGCGCTTACCCTCATGCTGCACGAGCTGGCGACCAACGCCGCCAAATACGGCGCGCTGACAGCACCGGAAGGCAAAGTCACCGTGATCTGGGCGGTACGTCGGGACGGTGACGAGGACGCACTCGATCTTAGTTGGGTCGAGCGCGGTGGCCCGCCGGCGGTGGAGCCGACACGAAAAGGTTTCGGCTCGCGCATCATCCGTATGGGACTAACCGGCTCGGGAGGCGTTCAGTTGCGCTACGAGGCAGAAGGTTTGTCGATGCAGGCCACGGCACCGCTCTACCAGATACAGGAAGCGTAAGGCGTAGCCGCAACGACATGGGACAGTCTCAACCCTTCAAGCGATGGCCGGTGCTGGTGGTCGAGGATGAACCGATCCTGCGGCTTGATGCGATCAGCATGGTCGAGAAAGCCGGCTTCGAGGCGGTCGAGGCGCTGAGCAGTGCCGATGCCATCCAGCTCCTTGAAGAACGTTTGGACATTCGCCTCGTCTACATGGACCTTGATATGCCGCGCAGCCGCAAGGGCATCGAGATCGCAGCGGCGATCCGCAAGCGCTGGCCGCCGATCGAGATCATCCTGACCGCCGCCTACTTCACCCGCGATAGCGTCGAACTCCCCGAACGCGCTGAGTTCTACTCGAAGCCTATCGACCATGCGCAGGTTATTGCCGCTATGCAGCGGCTGATCGCCAGTGGGGAAACTAGCCCGGCCTAATCCCAAGATTGTCTTCCTGTGCCGTTCCCAATTGGGAACCTACAGCGGGACAGTCCTGCGTCGGCCGTGTTGGCCCCCGGGAGGGGCACCCGCTTTCCCAAAATCTGTTCTCGATTGCTTTTTCCCGAAATTGCCCGCCGGAGATGGGAAAACGGGCAGGATTGCCCTGAACGAATGGCTACTTTCGAGAGCCACAATCTGTAATCCGAGTGTACGGCATTGGGCAGGAGAGGACTATCGTCACCGCAAACGGGCCGCTGATAGGGTGTGGCACGGTTCGTGCTCCTCCCCCCTCGCATAGCCCAAGGCGGCGCAAGCCGCCGCACGCCGTCAGCTGCGTCTGAGCGGGTTGGCGATCGTGTCGGGCCGTTTCGGCCGGGGGAGTATCAAATTGTCATGAGGGCACCTCAAGTGCCCTCATTCCTCATCCCTTCAGATCCTGATGGCGGATAGCGCACATTTCATGTGCTCGCGTTGGGGATCAATGCGCCGAGGCGCGAGAGGGCGGCCCTCAGGCCGGGATCAGACGGAACCGGCATCGCGACCTCGCTGGGGGCCTCTGCCGGCACGCTGGCGGGGCGCGCGCCGAGGCGGCGGACCTTGGCGGCAAGGATCTGGCAATAGCGCTGCCAGACGCGCGGGGCCATTCGCTGCCGGTGCTCAAAATAGTAGGCGTTGGACGTCTGCTCACGCTGGGGGGCGAATTGTCCCACGTTGTCAGTCGCGATGCTGCGGCGGACCCATGAGATCAGGCCGTTCGCGCTCAGGCGGCGGAGCGCGCCGATCACGCTGTTGCGGTGGCAGCCCGCCGCGCTGGCGATCGTTTCCATCGATGGGAACAGCCGGCCGGTCTTGAAGTCGAGCCAGTGCAGCAAACCCGCCAGCACGTCGAGGTCAACGCGGCGCAGGCGATCGCGGGCGCGGGCGAGCAGCGCGTCGAGCCGCCCCATCTCCTGCCGTATCGTCGCCGGCCGGCCGATCGGCGCGTTGCCGGCGGCGGCAAATCCGTCGAGCTCGGCCGCGAGCATGTCGCGCCGATCGCGCGCGGCCCGGATCTCGCGCGCGGGGAGATCCTTCCACCCCTGGAGCCGAAGTTCCTCCGCCGTCTGGAGCAGCGATTCGCGGTGGGCGATCCCCTGACCCGCCGATCCGTCGCCGATCGGCCGCCATGGCTGCGCGCGGCCGTCGTCGACGTCGTAGCTGTTGCGGCGGACCTCGCGATCGCGGCCGCGTGGCCGCCCGGCCAGCGTCGCGCTGGCGTTGCGAATGAGGTTGCGAATCTGGCGCGAAACGGGAGCGCCGGGCTCTTGAATAAACGACATCGTTCGGCTCCCGAATGGGAAGTCGATGGGCGCACGAAAGCGCCGCCTGAACCGTGGTGTTCAGGCGCGCGCTCGTGATGGCGAATGCCCCGCTAGGGGCTCGATGTTGGTGGGCCGCCGCTCCGGTGCGGTTCCGGTGTCAGCCGTTTTTCTGTGCGGTTTTCCGGGCTTTCGTCCGCGTCAGCCGATCACGATAGAGGCACGATAAGCCCGGGTTTCTGGACTATCGGCTTCGTTCGTAATGCGAGGGTCACAGGTTCGAGTCATGTAAGCGGCACCACTCTTATACAGTTTCGGAGATAACCCGGCTTTACGTCGGGGAGCCTGAATTTGTCGGGCGTTTTGCGCGGCTTACAAGGCCACTTTTCAAGTGCCCGTGAACGGAGACGCTCTAGCCCCCGCTCGCGTGCCGTTCGTGGTACCTTATCTCTAAAGCCTCGTCAGGTGCCCCCAAGATCCTTCCGGAACGACAGCGGGGGCCTCGCGGCCCCCGTCGTTGCCAAATGTGTCCGACGTCAGCGAAAGCCGAACAGCGTCTCTTGCTCCGACCAGCGCATCGGAACACGGCTCGCGCCGACCAGCCGCTTGCGCGTCAGCGTCTCCGGCTGACGGCCTTCCACGATGGCCGAGATGATGACCGGCGAGAGGTAGCTCGTCCGGATCATGTCGGCGAGGTTCTCAGGTCCGCAACCCAGGCGGGCGGCGACCTCATCGAACGATCCGCCACGTTCCATCTCGTCCCGCGCGGCGAACGCCTGCGCGACCAGCTTGAGCAGCGCTGGGTTGCGAGCGCGCTCGCCCTGTTCCCTCGGCGGCACGACGATCCTGACGCCACGCCCGCGTCGCACGCATGCTAGCGGGGCGGTGACGATGAGAGGCAGCTCGTCGTCGTTCGCGATGTCGAGCAACCCTGGCCTGATGATGATGTTGAGCTGGGCCTCACCGACGTCAATGCGATCGACGATGTCCAACAGCGACGCTCGCGCGGTGGCTGGCGTGGTAAGTGTCGTAGTGGCCCGCTGTAGCTGATCCTCGACCTGCGCGATCCGGTCACCGCTGATCAACTCATCCGCGATATGCCCGCTGGCGGCTTTTCGAAGCGCGTCCGTTACCCGGTCCAGCACCAGCGCCTCGATCTCGCCCGCGCTGATGCGCCATGCCGGAATGGCGGACGCGGTCTCGCCGTCCTGCTGGGATACGTAGTAGCGGTAGCGCTTGCCCGACTTCACCGCATGGCTCGGCGACATCCTCCGCCCGTGCGCATCGACCATCAAGCCGGTGAGCAGGCTCGGCTGCTCGGCGTTGGTCCGATGCCGCCGCTCGACGCTGGCTTCGTCGAGCCGCCGCTGCACCTGCTCGAACAGGTCAGCCGAGATGATCCCCTCATGCTGACCAGCATGGCTCTGGCCCTTATGGGTCACCTCGCCGACGTAGAGACGGTTCCTGAGAATGGCGTAGAGCGCCCCCCGGCTGATCGGCTGCTCGCCATACCTACGTCCATGACGGTTGACGCGCGGCTTGCCGCGAACGCCAAGCCGGTCGAGTTCAGCGATCAGCATGCGGCCCGAGCCGAGCTTGAGGAAGCGGCTGAACATCATGCGGACAGTGTTTGCCTCGGACGGCTCGATCAGCAGCTTGCGGTCCTCCAGGCGGTAGCCGAGCGGCACCGGGCCCCCCATCCACATGCCCTTCGCTTTCGACGCCGCGATCTTGTCGCGGATCCGCTCGCCGGTCACCTCGCGCTCGAATTGGGCGAAGGACAGCAGCACGTTGAGCGTCAACCGCCCCATGCTGCTGGTGGTGTTGAACGACTGGGTGACGGACACGAAGCTGGCGTCCGCGTCGTCCAGCACGTCGACGATGCGGGCGAAGTCGGCGAGGCTGCGGGTGAGCCGGTCGACCTTGTAGACGACGATGACGTCAACCCGGTGGGCGGCCACCTCCGCCATCAGCGCCTTCAGCCCCGGCCGGTCCATATTGCCGCCTGAGTAGCCGCCGTCGTCATAGATGTCGGGAAGCGCCACCCAGCCTTCATGCCGCTGGCTGACGATATAGGCGGCGCAGGCCTCGCGCTGGGCATCGAGGCTGTTGAACGCCTGCTCCAGCCCCTCCTCGGTCGACTTGCGCGTATAGATCGCGCAGCGGACCTTACGCGGCGCGGCGTCGCGGACCGGCTTACGCATGGGCGCTACTCCGTAAACCGAAGAAGCGAGGGCCGGACCATTTGGCGCCGGTGATCTCGGTGGCGATGGTGCTGAGCGAGCGGTACCGCTGGTCGCGGTATAGGAAGTCGCTGTCGAGCACGAGGACATGGTGGCTGGCGCCACCCCAGTCGCGCACGAGCCGCGTGCCGGGCTTGATCCGCGTAGTGGGCAGCGTCACGACCTCGCCGGTCGATGCGAGGTGACGCCGCATCCGCTCGATCTCGCGCACCGTCGCAGGCGACAGGCCACCGTGCGTCTTCTTCTGCAAGTGGTAAGCGATGCCGCGACGGAGCAGGTCGGCGGTGAGGTCGGGAGCCGGCTTCTTGTACAGCCGCAGCCATTCGGCGCGGAGCCGCGCCGACGACATCGTCGTTAGCGCGCCCAGCGTGTCGTCGTGCGTGGCCATCAGGCGGCGACGATCATGTAGGCGGTGGCACCGTCGCGCGTCGCCTTATCGATGCGGTGGCCCTTCTTGCGCAGGCCGGTTAGCGCCGCGCGTGTCGTATGCGGCAGCCAGCCGGTCGCCGCGACCAGCTCGATCAGCCGGGTCCCCTCGGGCCGCCGCAGCATCTCCAGCACCAACGCCTGTTTGGTGCCGCCACGCGGCGCTGACACCGCCGCTTCGGCCGTCTCGGTTCCGCTGTCGTGGACCGCCTCATGGCATGCGGCGGCATCTCCGGGTGCCGCGTCCGTTGGCTCGTCCCGCTCCTCGACGGCGATGACGGCGCGGCCCGCTTCGGTGATGACGACGCCGACGTGGCGTTCGCCCTCGGAGCGCCATGCCTTCGCCTGCTCGGCGATGTCGCGCTCGCCGACCAGCGCCCTCTTGATCAATCCGTTGACCGCTTGGCGGATCCGTGTCGCCTGCGTGCCGAGACTGGCGGGGGGCGGCAGCAGGCTGCCGTCGGCGCGCTGGCAGGCGGTGGCGAGCAGGACGAGCTGCATGTCGGTGAGTTTCGTGGTCATGGGGTCGGTCTCCAGTGGGGCGACACCGGTGCCGCCTCCACCACCCACGGCCCCGCCGGTCGACCGGTCGGGGCGGGCGGCGCCCTTGGTGGCGTCCGCGACTCATGGGCACAGCAATGCTCGAACATGTCACGAAGTCGAATGGATAGTGCCGGCACGGAATAAAGCTGGATATGGACTTGCGCGCGCCATCGTCGCTTCGTGCAGCCATGACGGAACGAGACGACAGCGCCGACCGCGATGATCTGATCAGGCGGCTTTTCTATCTCCTGACCGCGGGGTTCGAGGATGGTGCCACCGCCGCCGTCGATGGTCAGGCCGGCATGGACGCAGTCGCCCGAATTGAGCTGGCCAATCGGCTTCGTTCGCTTGCGGAGGAGATACGGATCCTAGCGGACGTAGTCGTCGAACTCGGACGCGGCCGGTAGGCACGGGCAAGCTCAGGTTGATGCCGACGGCCCGCTTTGCGTATCATACCGGCAGAGAGCGGAGGTACGTTCATGGTGGAAGGCTGCCTGGCCGCTTTGAGGAAAGGAAGGGCGGTAAGCGGCCCTTCGTTTAGGATCAGGCAGGCGGCAGCTACGCGCCCTAATGTCGTTCATTACGACCTCCACGTCGTGCGCCGCGAAGCGGTCACTCGTCATGCACGATCTCTCCATGCCGCTGGCAGGGGGCATTTGCTGCCGTGTTGCGACCGAATCGCGCTCAATCTCACATAAGCCATTGAAATCCATCCCGGCGCGCTCGCGCTAAGGCACAAAACAAGGACGCCCGCTGCGCAGCAGCGGACGCTTGCGGCCGACAGGCCGACCGCCGCGATCGTTACCTTACGGCCGGGACGCGCAATGCGTGGTCCGGGGCCGCCGCCCAGCGGCAGCCTAGAGCACCGGTCGCGCGGATCGCGCGAGGCGCCGCAACCGGCTGTCTGCCGTAAAAGGTCAGGTCCAGCGCATTAGCGCTGCGACATCGGCCTCGAGCCGGCTCGCCATTGCCCAGTCGAGCGGCCGGCGATGCGCGAGGGCATTGCGGACCTTCTTGATATGATAGGCTCTGTCGCCGAGTGATCCGTCCTGCTGGTTGAGACAATAGAGGAGCTCACCCCATTCGAATTCGGCCCGCGGGATCGGTGCGCCGGTATGGCGATCAGGAAGGCTCGCCGGCAGCCGCCGACCATGCTTCTCGAGAAAATCGGCAAGGGCATTGGAGATCCAGGGGAACATGACCGATACATGCCCGCGCCAGACGCGTTCGCGCAGACGCAGAGGCGCGTTGCGCGCAAGCCAGGTGGCGCAGACCTCGTCACGCGTCCGCCAGAGTAGCTTTACCTCGGACACGGGTTGGCGGCCGAGCCAGTCGGTAGGATCGAACCGCTCCCGGTCCTTGAGATCGAGCAACTCACCGAGCTGCACAAGATCGCCGCGCGACACCTCGATGGCTGCGGCATCCGCGCATTCGGCGAGCAGCCCCGCGCGCTGGTGCCGTTCGCCGGTGAACATGATCGCTTCGGCGGGACCGACGAAGCCGCCGTCATCGAGAAAATCGCAGCCCGCCGGTGCCCCCGCCATGCTCCCGATCAAGACGAGAGCGGGACCTTCGGTGACCTCGGCGCGCATGCGCGCGAAAGTCCCGGCCAGTGTCAACCAAGGGCCGGCATCGCGACCGCGAAGATCGACGACGAAGAGCTTGTAGTCGAGACGCCGCGAAGTGCTGCATTCGACAAGGTCGGCGATGCCCGGGGCGCAGCGCGCCCCGGCCTCGATCAGCGCCGCCTGCGGTGCGGGGCTTTCAGCATCGACGGTCAGGATTTCGAGACTGACTGTGCCGTAGGCCGCGCGGTCCAGCAGGCGTTGGACGGTGTCGGCCCGTCGGGCGCGGAGGATGAGCGGTCGGCCTTCGGCCGCAGCCTCCAAGGCATCATCCAACCTCGCTGCGGCGAGGATGTCGAGAAATCGCCCCGTCACGCGAGGATTTGCGCAGCGAGCGGATTGAAGGCTCGAACCGCCGTTTCGCCGGCGGTTGGAAGAGTTTCGATGATCCCAAGCGCGTCGAGAAGGCGAAGCCGGGCGGCTCCGGCGTCTTCGTCGACGATCATCGCCCAGTCGGCCATTTCGCTTTCACTTGCGCCGCCGCCGCCCTGCGCCTTGAAGAGGGCGCGCGCAAATTCGAGCACCTCGGCGTCGAGGCCGAGATCGGCAGCGGTGAAGCTGCCCGCGGCCGCGCTGATCAATTCGATCATGGCATCGGCGCCGCGCTTTCGCACGGCTGGGGTCACCGGAACGCGTTCGAGGACGTCTAGCCAGCCTCCTGTCGCAGCGCGCAGCGCCGACTGGATCCGCCCGTCCTCGGGAATTTCTTCGCGGCTCATCCAGTGCGCGATTGTCGCGAAACTGAGCGGGCCGACCTGAATCGACAGAAGATCACGCTCTTGCGGCAAGGCCGCAATGTCGGCCGTGGGCGTACCGCACAGGACGAGCCGCACCGGGCGCTGCGATTCGCGAAACACGCGCTCGCGTTGCAGCAGCGCCAGTCCGTCGGCCGTCGGCAATTTCCCTTCGACCAGCAGGATGCGCGGGGCTTCGGGCGATGCCTCGCGGCGCTGACGTCCGGCGACCTCGATGATGGTCGCGGCGTCAGCGCCCTTCAAACGGCGCGGACTAGCGAGCGGCACGGAAGGCGATGCGATCAGCTCATTAACGGCATCGCCGAGACGATCGAGTCCGGCGGCGGGCGCGGCGCCGATAAGGAAAATGCGCGGTCCAGCGGGATCGGTGAGATGCTTGACGAGCGCTGCTTCCTGGCGAAGCGAGAGCGGCGACCAGCGCGCTCCCATTCGGCGATGGCTGGACAGCGGATCGGGGCTGCGGGTCGGCGGACGATCGATCAGCTCCTGCATCCGGCGTTCGATCTCGGTCTTGCCGCCAAGCATCGCGGCAATGCGCTGTGAGCGAAGTGCGTAAAGATCACCCTTCCGGGCCAGCACACCCATTTCTTCCATTTCGTCAAGGATCGCGGTGAAGCTTTCGAGCGACTCTGTTTCGGCAAACCCCGCGGGCCACCAGTCGCGTGACAGGCGCGAGATTTCGAAGGCGGTATAGCCGAAGGCCGTCGAACGGCCCGCTACACTGTCATCCTGCATCCGACTCCAGACCGCATAGGTGATGAGCTCGTATCGCTCGTCGAGTTCCAGCGTATTCTGGAGCTTGCGGACAACGCTGGTTCTAAACGTCTGCTGGTTGAAGCAAGCGTCAATGACATCGCGCTTGATGCGGAACGGCATGGAGACGGGCCCGCTGCTGCGCCCGAGCTGCGCATTCATCGCAGTCACCACCGCCTTGCCAAAGCTTTGCATCAGCGACGGGTAGAAGCCGATCAGCGACAACATGTGGTAGGCGTCGATCTGGTCCTCGAATTCGAAACCGAGCGCTGCCATCGGAGCGATCGCCATCTGCCGCGCCGCGACGCGGTCGCCGCCGAGCAAGGGGCCGACATTAACCGGCAGGCCGAGATGGAGCAGCGGACTGTTGGGGGCGCGGTAGAAGCGCTGGACATTGTGAAGACCCGCGAAGACGAACTTGATCGCCCGCTGGGTGTCTTCCATCATCGCCTTCATTTGTTCGATGATTGGGAAATTGGCCTTCATTTCGCCGGCGAGGAAAGCATCGGCTTCGTCGAGCATGATCAGGAGATAGCGCCCGGCCTTCTGGAGAACCCAGGCTTTCAGCTGCTCCTGTATGCTCGCGGCCCTGGGGAGAACCATGCCCCGCGCCTGCACCCGGCGCTGAATTTCCTTCCACACGTCGTCGGCGCCATCGGTGTTCCCCACCGGCTTGATGTAGCAATAGAGCGCGACGCGATCGTCATTGCCGTTTTCACGGAGCTCGATCTGCTTGAGAAGCGCAGTCTTGCCGAGCTGACGACCGCCGTAAACGAAGCACGGGCCGCGTGAATCGACGAGCGCACGCATCTCCGTGTCGCGTCCGAAGAAATTCTCGATCGCCGTATCGGAGCCGGTGTCGGAATAGGTGTGCGAGCTGCCATAAGGAATGGCGAGTTCGAAGAACTGCCGGGTGCCCGCGTCCCGGGTCGTCGCGAGAGCTGCGATCGTCATCGTGTCGGCAACTGCGATCGAGCGGGTGCTCCGCCGCGCCTTGCGCTGAAGATCGCGGCGCTGCCGCGCATCGAGGGTATCGGTGTAAAGGATGATCGCCTGCTCGGGGAGCTGGTCGAACGAGCCGATGCAGGCATCGATCTCGCCCGGGGACACGACGATCACCGGATAATGGGCGTCGCGCTCATTGCCGTTTACCCGCTCGCTACCGAAGGTGGCGACGGGACATGTTTCGCGGTCGCGCAGCGGCAGGCTCGCCATCGAGAATTGGAACCAGCTCTTGTCGCGCTTGGGGTCCTTTGCACGTACCCCATTGAACCCCAGCGCCGTAAGGACATCGGCCGCAGCGCTTCCGACCTTCACGAGCGGATCGCCGCGTTTGTCGCGCCGAAGACCCGGCGACGTGGTGCGGCGGAGCATGTTCCATGCCTCGAGCAGTCTCGTAGACCGCTCGCGATCAAGAGGGTTCAGCGCGGTAAAATCGAACAGCTCTAACGTGTCGCCTTCGCGCGCCGCCTTAGGGAGGTTGCCGATCGGAACCGATGGCTTGTCGCCCGCGGCCGTCAGAAGTTCGGCGAAGCGGCGGAGCAGCGAGAGCGGCGTGCCTTCCGCCGCGTCAGCGATACCGTGTTTTTCGATCTGGTCGACCTCTTCGGCGAGCGTGCCGAGATCGCCTCGCTCAAGCTGCGCCCGGCAATCTTCCAGAGGACCATGCAACGTCTCGAGAGCAAGGATACGGGCCTCGAGGCTGGCTCGCTGGGGTGCCCGGATTTTTTCCAGGCTGCGGGCGATGCGGTCGAGTTCGGCATTGGCAGCGGGGAAGTCCGCGATCGCCCCCGGCTCGCCGATGTCGAGCGGCAATTCGCCAATCGCGAGCTGCTCGAAACTCGTCATCGCGCCCTCGAGCTCGTCGAGCGCGCTGCTGCTGCTCGTCGTGGCGATCTGCAGGTCGTCAAGACGTTGGCGAAGCCGGTGTTTGCGCTCCGCCAGCTCCTCTCGCGATCGAACCACGCTCGCGGCGACCCGTGCGACATCCGCCTCGCTATTTTGCTGGTCGAGGCCGGGGAGAAGCCGCGTCGCGCTGCTCGCTGCCCCGAGGCGGAGCGCTTCGTCGAAGGCGGAAGCGATCGTCGGCAGCGCGGGAGAAAAAGCGATCTCGGCCGCGCGCGCCAGATCCTCGACATCGTTTCCAAGCACCCGGAATGGCCGCCGTGCATTGAGCGGAAAATGGCCGAGCAGCGCGATCTCGCTGTCGAGCGCTACGTCAGGGTAGAGGGGGGAGTAGGCGGTGCCGCGCAGCTGCGCATCAAGGCTGGTCAGCACCGCGTCGAAGGTTGCAGTCGCAGCATCGAGCAAAGGTGTGCTGCGATCCAGACCCGCCAATATCTCACGCGACTGAATGATGGCGCCGATAAGCGCTGTCCGGTGGCTGTGATGTGGATCGTCGGTACGGCCGATTTCCTCATTGACCGCGATCCACTCACGCAAAAGCTCGGTAGCGCTGCCGATGAGGCCGCGGATCTGCTTGCGCGCGACGCCTTCGATCGCATCGCGGCGTATCCCCTTGGAGAGTAGGCTTTGCGCGCCGTCGATGATCGCATCCTCATCCTCGAGGAGCGCGATTTGCGAGCGAACGGCGGACAAGGCATCGTCCTTCCCCGCCAGCGCGAGTTGAAAGGCGCGTCCAATGGACCCTCCCGGACTTACAAGCTCCTGCCACACGGCGGTCGCGGGCTGATAATTGGTTTTGCGGGTCGGCGCCCCGGCGCGCCAGGCGGTGAGCCTGTCCTTGATTTCGCCGGCGCGGCGGTGCCTTTCTTCCTGATCCGGGGCCGCCGTGAGGTCCGCCATGTGAACGAGGCGGAGGGTTGCCACATTCTGGATGACGCGCCGCAGCGGTTTGAAAGCGGCACCGATGCCGCCATCGAGGGCATCGATGACCGCCATGGCGGTATCGGATTGCAGCATCGCGGGCCGCATCGCGCCAGCGAGCAGCAAAAGATCGGTCGGCTGACCGTTCGAATGATTAGCAAGAGTGATGAGCGCGTCGGTGAGTTCCTGATAGGCGACCCACGCCTTACTGAAGGCTGTATGGACACCATTGCCGGTCAGCAGGGCTTCAATTGCCGGAGCGGGAAGGCTGTCTGGCCGCTCGGCCCCCGAAAGCCGGCGGCCGTGCGCGAGATGCACGGCCAATCCATAGCGTTTGCCTTCGAGCGCGGCAGCGATCCATTCTTCCCACCGCGGCAGCTGCGGCTGTGGTTCGTCGGGGGCGTCGGGCTCGTTGCGCGCTAGCGGAGCGGCATCGAAATCCGCTTCAGCGGGCGGCACAGGCTCGGTCAACGCCGCCACCTCCCGGGCCGGCTCGGCGGCCGCACCTTCACAAGGCATAGAATCGGCAAGAGCATCCCCCACCGCTTCCTCGACATTCGGCCACTCGTCCGATTCGTCGTCAGCAAGATTTCCCTTGCAGCTGTTGGCCGCTACCGCGTCACGCTCCTCCCCATCGCCTGGAGACGCATCGTCCACTTGCTGCGAGGCTACGGCTTTTTCGTCGCCGGCAGCGGCACCCGCACCTTCGTCGGCGCTCTCGCCGCGCAATGCACCCGCAAAGAGCGGGAGCTCTTCGACCGCGGCGTTACCAAGCTCGGCAACACAGTTCGAAAGAGCTTGCTCCAGTCGATCGAGCGCAGCATCGCGTTCGCTCTCAGCGCGATCAAATTCCGCGGTGGCGGCATCGCGTTCGGCTTTGCCGGCTGTCGCCGCGAGCCGCCAAGCCTCCTGCGCGCGGCCCAGCGCCGCATGCGTCCCGTCGAGGCTCACGAGCGCACTCTCCATGCGATCGAACATGTCGATCGTCATGGCATCGATAGGAACGGTTCCGATGCGGGACGCGATGACGCTGTCGAGGCCGGCAAGCATTGCTTTCATGGCCGCGCGGCGCTCGGCCAGCGCGGCGGCATTCTCCTCGGCGCGCGAAGAGGCAGCGAGATGCGCTTCGATGGCTTCGGCAAGCGCGGCCGCCCATTCGACCAGCGCCGGCTCGGGATGCGCACGCATCGCCTCGACCGCAGCTGCGAGACGGTCGAGCACTTCGGTCGGCGAGGCGCGACCGGCTCCTTCGAGACGTTCTGGATGATCGTCCGCATCGGCAGCAATCTGGGTGCTGCCGCTTGCCGGCGAGGCGAGGGGCCGACCGGCGCGCTCGTCGAGGAGCCAGGGGAAGTTGGGGACAAGCGCATCGACCTGCCGCGCGACCTCGCTATTGGGATCGAGACCCGCCAGCATGGTCCGGATTTGAGTCCGCGTGTTGCCGTAGTGGCGGCGGCGGGAAAAGCCGGTCCGGCCGATCAACCACTGGCGAAGCAGCGCATCGAGCGACCGCTCGTCGGGCTTCGCCGAGGATTTGCGGATCGCTTCGTCGAGCAGCGGCCCGGTTCCGGCGCGATAATATCCGGCAAGCCAGTGATAAAAGGACTCGTCATCGCGATTAGGAACAGTTTCAATGCCGAGGGCTTTCAGCAGAAGACGCCGGTCGCTATTGGGGAGCGGGTGAAATTCCCGAATAAATTGCCAATCGATCTCGAACGCCATGGTCCCCTCAAACCCTATTCGCTAATTTTTTTCTCGCCGCCGCACCCGCCGGTTCGTCCCCGTTACAACCCGAGCTTCGCGCGCCGCGCATCGAGCTGCTGATAACTTGAATAGCCGATAAGTCGAGCCGCACGCGACTTGTTTCCGCCGGTGCTATCGAGCGCGCGGCTTATATAATGGGTTTCGACGTTCCGAAGAATTTGGTCCAGACTGAAACCTTTGCCGATTGGCCGGTCCAATATCCCATCGGTTCGCGGGACAATTTCCGGCAACAGCGCAGCCCGGATATCGTCGGCCTGGAGCATCTGCCGATCTGACCACACAAGGGCGCGGCGCAAAGTGTTTTGGAGTTCCCGGACATTTCCCGGCCAACGCTGGGCCAAAAGCAGGGCGCGTGCCCCGGTATCGAGATCTTTCGCCTTGAAGAGCGGATCGTCCGCCATCTCTTCGTTGATGCGGGCGAGCAGCTCGTCGAGCAGCGGCGGCAGATCGCCTTCCCGCTCGCGCAAGGGCGGCAAATGGACACGCAGGACGGCGAGGCGATAGAAAAGGTCTTCGCGAAACCGCCGCTCGATCGTCTCGGCAAAGAGGTCCCGATTGGTTGCGGCGATGACCCGCACATCGACCTTGCGCACGATATTTTCGCCGATGCGCGTTACCTCCCCTTCCTGGAGCACGCGCAAGAGTGCCACCTGCGCCGCAAGCGGCAACTCGCCCACCTCGTCGAGGAACAGGGTGCCGCCGTCCGCTTCCTCAAAGCAGCCTGGCTGCGCCCGGTCGGCGCCGGTGAAGGCGCCCTTATTGTGCCCGAACAGCCGTGATTCAACGAGATTGGTGGGGATCGCGCCGCAGTTTACCACGACCATGGCCTTGCCCGCGCGCGGGCTGACCGAATGAACCGCGCGCGCCATCAACTCCTTGCCGGTACCCGATTCGCCCTCGATGAGGAGCGGCACATTGCGCGGAGCTGCCTTTCTCGCGAGCGCCACAACGCGTTTCATGGCCGGGCTTCGGGTGACGATCGCGCCGAAACTGCTTTCCGCGCCCGGGCGTTCGGCGACGGATTCGGCGAGGCGACGATCGGGCTCGCGCAACAGGTCGGGAAGAATTTCCGCCGGCAAGTTGAACGGATGCTGGACGGTGTTGAGCGATCCCGCCGATGATTCGATGAGCTCTGCGGGGAAACGTGAGGTTGCGAGCAAGAGCCAGACTGACGCCATGACGGGTGTGCCAGGGCTGAGGTGGAAGGTGAGCGCGGTCATCGGACCAGCTGATTCTAGCGTCTCGGCGATGAAGGCGGAAGCGTGGCGGTAGATTTCGGTGAAGGCGTTGGGCTGCGGAAGCAAGGCAAGCCGCGCGACGATGCGGACGGTTGGCGCCTCTCGCGCGAGCCAGTCGCGATAGCGTTCCATTTCCGCTTCGGGCCAGTTGCACAGAAGGTAAGCGGCGTCGAACGGGCGGCTGCGCAGCGCGTCCAGTATGGGACCGGCGAAGGATCGCTGCTCGGCATCGAGATCGGCGCGACCAATCCAGGCAAAAAGAGTCTGCATTCCGCACCATAACAGATCATATCATATCAGTGAAAACTCTATCATCGGGTGGATGGCGGTAGATACGAAAATCGGCAGTTTACCGCGCAAAATCCAATTGGCACGTCCCATGCACATTCTCCGTCACCATCAACGTGAAGGAGAATTACGCCACTATGCCCCTCGAACATGAATATGCCCTGCTCGGCGGTTACAACCGCTCGGCCGTCGGAAAATGGATAGCGCGCGCCTCCGCCACGATCTCCGCGGCAGCGGTCTTTATCTTGCTGTCGGCCGTCGACCTCGCCCGCTCCTTCGGGATCAATGCCAACCTCCCGCCCGCCGTTCTCTCGCTCGTCGGCGCGGGGATGGTCTACACCCTGCTCTACTGGCTCTTCGATCATTATGCCTGGCGCATCGGCCCGCTCGGTCGCTTGCTCAAGGTTCCGCATCTTGCGGGGAGCTGGTTGTGTGAAGGCGTGAGCCTCGACAAGAACCCGTCTTTTCCCTGGAACGCCAGGATCACGATCGTCCAGTCGTGGGATCGCATCCGCGTCCATCTCGAGACCAGCCAGTCCTCGTCCGACAGCGTCGCGGCGGCGCTCCTCTACGATGCGGCGGTCGGATACCGGCTGCTCTATCACTACCGCAACCACCCGCGCGTGGGCGAGATCGATCTCGCCGCACACCACGGCTTTGCCGAACTCGTCTTCGCTTCTGACGGCAGCTCCGCATCAGGCGAATATTTCAACGGCCGAGGCCGGAACACTTTTGGAACCATGAAACTCGTGAAGGAGGCCAAGTGATGGCTCGCAATATCAATGATCGGCTGACCAATCTCAACAAGCGCCGCAAGGGCACCGACCGTCTCGACCAGGTGGGTAAGGAATTTGCCGCCTCGATCGTCAACGACAGCATGGTCCTCGAGAAGTGGGAGAGGCGCGCCACGACGCAGCCCTTCACTCGCTATGCGCTGGGGGCGATGCAGCCGGTCGAGAAGCGCTATACCGACATTTCGATCGAGACCGCGATCCGTGTTGGCAAGCAGCTCCAGCAGGGACTCTCGATGAATGTCGACCTGCGCCTGCAGGGCTCGGTTCCGCTCGACGTCCATATCCGCGGCGTCAGCGATGTGGACCTGTTGACGCTGGCAGGGTCCTTCCTGACCTATACCCAGGGCGGGGCGCTGGCGCGGGCGGGCTGGTACAGGCCGAGCGATCGCCGCCCGGTCGACGTCCTTCTCGAGCTCCGCCGCGAGGCCGAGAAGGTGCTGACGGCTGCCTATCCCGCCGTCGCGGTGGACTGCACCGGCGGCAAGGCCATCGCGATGTCGGGCGGCTCTCTGCCCCGCCCGGTCGACGTCGTGCCGTCGCACTGGCATGATAATATTGATTATCAGGCGGCGCAGCAGGAGCATGAGCGGGGCGTGACGATCCTCAACAAGCATGTGCCGGCGACGATCGAGAACCTGCCGTTTCTTCACATCCACCAGATCAATGAGGCCGACGGTTCGACGCTGGGCGGGCTCAAGAAGGCGATACGGCTGGCGAAAAATGTGAAGAATGACGCCGAGGATGAACAGGCGGCTATGAAGCTGCCGAGCTTCGACATCGCTGCGCTTCTCTACCATGCCGATCGCGCGATGCTCCGCGCGGGCTATCAGTTCGAGCTTTCAATCCTCGCGGAGACGCAGCGCTTCTTCGACTGGTGCTGGAACAACAAGGACAGCGCCCGGCAGTTGCGTACGCCCGACGGCACCCGTGCCATTCTGAATACGGACGACAAAATTGACGGTTTGCGGGCGATCTCGGCCGAACTCGACAATCTCGCCGGCGAGGTGGCGCGCGAGCAGTCGAATGTCATTCGCGGCCTGCAGGCACCGACGCAGCAAATAATCGCTGAGGCGCTCCACAAGGCCTATATCCCGGACGCCGCCTGATAGCATGACCCCGCCCGGTTCCCCGCGATAGTCCGGGGATCGGGCCGGGGTCATTCGGTGGTCACGGAAGCTGCGTCCGTGCGCCAGATCGGAAGCAGGCCGCCCTGCCTGGTGAAAGCTGGCTAGACATTCACTTTCCGGGAAGCAGGGGATGTCAGCCTATCCGAGCTCACCGCCGCGACATAGCGTCGGGTCTCGGTGGGTTGGGTCGATCGTCCGGCGAGCACCGACGTACAGCGCGCCGGCCTGGCGTTATAAGCCGCGAACAAGATATTTTCCTCTCGCTATAGCCGCGCTGCGGACCTGTGCCGGGCACCGTATCGGCAAGAGAGCGCCGCCCGGTGCCGCAAGTAGGCGCTAGGCGCCTTCTGTCGACGCGGCTCCGCTGTCGGCGAACGGCACGCGCGGCGCCAGATCGCGCAACCAAGCAGGTCATGTGCCGCAGTAAAGTGGCAACTGGCTGCTTTCTCGCCTTCACTACCGAAAGCGGACGGTTCGCAACCGGCCCATTTGCGATCGTCAAGTTTCACCTGAACCAACGACCGCTTTTGGAAAGCGTGTGAGTGCCCCTGAATGTCTGGGTCTGGGTCTGGGTCTTCGCTCAGACCTCCGTGCGTTCGGCCAGCTCTAGAGCATCCTCCACGTCAACGCCCAAGTAGCGCACCGTGCTGTCAATCTTGGCATGGCCGAGGAGGATCTGGACGGCGCGAAGGTTGCCTGTTGCCTTGTAGATGATCGATGCCTTGGTCCGACGAAGCGAGTGCGTGCCGTAATCCTGAGGGGGCAGGCCAATGCCGACTACCCACTCGTGCACGAGACGCGCATACTGTCGCGTGCTCATGTGGGCCATGTAGTCGTTGCGGCTTGGAAAAACGAAGTCGTTCAGGGTGCCGCCGCGGCGTTCCAACCATGCGCGCATCGTCTTGCGAGCTGTGTCCATCAGCTCGAATTGTACTGGTCGCTTTGTCTTCTGCTGAACGATGATCGCCCGGTCGCGGACGCGCCCTCCAGGCACGACATCACCAATCCGCGCCCTAACCACGTCACAGCCGCGCAGCTTGCTGTCGATGGCGAAGTCGAACAGGGCTCGATCGCGCAATCGCCTATGCTGGTCGAGCCAGAAGCGAATGGCCCAGACCTGCTGTTGCTTCAAGGCCCGTTTAGCACCGACCAATCGACCTTCGTTCCAAGGCCGAAGTTCACGAAAGGCAGGGTCCATTGACGAGTGGCCCATCACTCATCTCCATTACGCCAACTCGAGCGATTGATAATACGTCCGCGAGGTAAACCGGCGGTGGAAAAATAAGGATGATCGGCTGATAGGGTGTACGAACCAACGGCCCGAACTTGGAAGGATGAAAGCCCGACTGAGGGTCGCCTCGTGGGTTTCCGTGCCTGCCAATAGTCAGGCACCGCCGATAACTTTAACCGATAATCCGGTATCAGGCTGCCAAACGGCTGATCGTCGCGCGATTGCGGCCGTCACGTTTGGACTGATAGAGGCCAGCGTCTGCGGCCTGTATCAGGCCGACTCCGTCGCGGGCCATGGCCTGGGTCCAGGTGGCGATGCCGAAGGACATGCTGGTCGGGCCGAGCGTGCGGCCGTTATGGCGGACGTTCAGTTCGCTGATGGCGTTGCGCACGATCTCCACGCGTTTCATCAGCGCTTCGGCGGTGGTGCCGGGCGCGATGACGGTGAACTCCTCGCCGCCGAACCGGCAGACCACATCCCCTTCGCGAAAGCGGCTCCTCATCTCGGCCGCCACCGCCTGCAGCACGACGTCGCCGGCATCGTGGCCGAACTCGTCGTTAAAGCGCTTGAAATGATCGACGTCGCACATGACGAGGCTCAGCGGCGCGTCCGAACGCGCCGCACGAGCAATCTCCAGCGTCAGCGCCTCTTCCATGTAGCGGCGGTTGAACAGCCCGGTGAGGGGATCCCGGATGGTCTGTTCGCGCAGGCTGCGCTGAAGGCGATGATTGACCAGCGCGGAAGCGATGTTCTCGCTCAACACCGTTAGTTGGAAGCGGCTCTCGGCCTCGATCAGCCCTTGCAGATACAAGACGCCGATCACCTCGCCGCCCGCCAGCAGCGGCTCGCAATGATAGGTCTCGTCGGGCGACGCATGGGCGCAGACGATATCCGCCCCGGGCGAGGTGACGTAGTGGCTCTGCCCGCGGCGCAGCGCCCAGCACTGGTCCGGCGCGAAGCCGTCGGATCTGATCGCCAGCCCGCCCCAGCCAGCGATCGGAACGAGCAGGTTGCGGGAATTATTGTGGGCGTAAAGCGCGCCCGCGATGCCGGGCAGGACGAGCGGCACGAACACGCGGATAATCTGGGCCAGCTCGTCGTCGGTCCGCGCCGCCTGCATGCGATGCGCCATGCCGCCCAGCAATTCGATCATGCCGCCGCGTTCGCGCAGCGCCTCGGAATTGCGTCGCAGGTCCGCGTTGGCGATCTGAAGCATCTGCTCGCTTGTCGCCTGATCGGCGATGGCGACCTCAAGCCGGTCCGCCATCGCATTGTAGCCCTGCGCCAGGCGCGTGAACTCGCGCGATCCCGTCGCCGTGTCCACCCTCGCACGCTCGCCCCCGCCAAGGTCGGTCATCGCGCGCATCACCTCGTCGAGCGGGCGGCGTATGCTGCGGATCAGCAGCGCGATGCCGAACAGCAGCATCAACGCCAAGGCCGAAGCGCCGATCAGCGCCACCCTCTTGCCCCACAACAGCCGCCACTCGGTGGCTTCGCCCCGCATGGTTTGGAGGTAGCGCTCCGCTTCGAGGAAAGCATCGATCCGCACTGTGATGGCGTCCATCAGTTCACGCCCCCTGCCGCTCGCGATAAACGCCGTGGCGCCGGCGAAATCCCCCGCGAGCCCCATATCCAGCGGCTGCCGCAAGCTGACGACGCGTTGCTTCATGAGACTCGCGATCTTGAGCGTGCGCGCCTTTTGGAGAGGATTGTCGCGGGTCAGCGTGACGACATGATCGATGTTCCGGCGCGCATCAGCGATGCTTCGCGAGAAGGATCGAGCATAGGCCGGGTTGTGCGTGAGCACGAAGCCGCGCTGCCCGGATTCCGCCTCGCGCAAATCGTCTAGCGCCTCCTCGGTGGTTTCAATCACTTCGGCGGAATGGATCACCCAGCGGAAGCTGTCGCTGGTCCGGTACGACGCGTCCGCCAGCAGGCCCGCGAGCGATGCCAGCGCGAAGACGACGATCAGCCCCGATGCTGCGATGCGGGCGGCTAGCGATGCGAACATGGCGTAGCCGTAACTGTTCGACGTTGGCGATAAGTTACCCGTTTACCGCATCGCATGGCGGTGTGGATCGCCCGGGACGCGGCGTCGCGCCGCACGTTCCGGCAAGGCGGCGGAGCCGTCCTTTCGGAGGCTTCAACCGGTTTCGGCCACCGCAACACGTCAACCATGGGCAAGGGGATGGATCGCGTCCTTCGCCAGCATCGTCTCGAATTGATCCGACGCGATGGCGGGGCTGAACAGGAAGCCCTGATACTCGTGGCAGTTCCGATCCGCCAGCCATGCGAGCTGTTCGCTGGTCTCCACGCCTTCGGCCACCATGTGAAATTTCATCAGATGGCACATGTTGATGATCAGGTTGGTGAGCGGACCATGTTCGTTCAAATTCGCGACGAACGACCTGTCGATCTTGAGGCAGTCGATCGGAAAGCCGTGCAGCTCCGCAAGATTGGAATAGCCGGTGCCGAAATCATCCACCGAGATACGGTATCCGATGGTCTTCAGCCGTCGCAGCGTATCGACGACGCAATCCTCGCCGCCCAGCATGAGACGCTCGGTGATTTCCAGCTCGATGTCGGCTGGGTCCGCGTCGACCATGGATATGGCGTCCGTGGCGACCGAGAGGAAGCTTCCGTCGGAAAGCTGCCGGGCGGAAACGTTGACCGACAGCCTCACCGGAAAGCCTCTATGTTTCCAGGCCATCTGCTGGATAGCGGCTTCCCGCAGCACCCAGGCGCCCAGCTCGACGATCATCCCGCTATCCTCGGCAAGGGGGATGAAAATATCTGGAGAAATCCAGCCGGACGAGTGGGGCCAGCGCAGCAGAACCTCCGCGCCGGTGATCCGGCCTGTCCGCACGCACACCCGTGGCTGGTAGAATAATCTCAGCTTGCGATCCTCAAAGTCCCGCCGCAGATCGATCTCCATTCGCAGACGGGATTCCGCAGCATGACCAAGCTTCGGCAGGAATAAGGTGCGGCGGTTTTTTCCGGCGCGCTTGCTCTCATGCAGTGCCGTGTCGGCGTGACGCATCAATGTCGCGACATCGCACCCATCGACCGGCCCTACGCTGATCCCGACGCTGGATGTCAAACGCAGGTCGTGCTCGCCAAGGATGACCGGCTGGCGCAGCCGGTCCTGCAGGGAATGCACGAAATCGTCCAAGCCGCTCTCGCCACGAAAGGTTTCGAGCATCACTAGGAACTCGTCGCCGCCAAGCCTGGCGACCTCACCGCGCCCGGTCACCATATCGGTCAGGCGGCGCGCAACCTCCATCAGCAACTGATCGCCCCTGGTATGGCCGAGCGAGTCGTTCACCGTCTTGAACCGGTCGAGGTCGATGAAGAGCAGCGCCACCTCGCGCGCTTCAGCGAGAAGATCGCGGATGCGTTCGGCGAACACCGTCTGAACGTAAGTCCGGTTTGGCAGTCCGGTCAGGGCATCATGGCGGGCATCATGCAATGCCTGCGCTTCGGCCTGCTTGATCTCAGTCACGTCGACTTCGCTGAAAAGGCACGCTTCCGCCCCCGTCACTGGATCCCAACAATAGCGCGCCATGATCTCGTGCCAGCGCACCCCTGCCGATGTGAGCACCTCCGCGACGAAATGGGCCTCCCGCCGGGTCGCCAGTTGCTGCCGCAAACGAAAGAGGTCGGCAGGTCTGACGAAGTGGCTGTCGATCGCGATAGCGCCTTCGACCGCCATCGTCTTCGCGGCCGGATTGAGGTAGAGGACCGAGCCGCCGCTGTCATAGAGGGTAATCATCACGGAGGTGTGGACCAGCGCCTCGGCGCTGCGGATCTTGTCGGGGGTCTCCTTCACCTCGCCGCCGCCCTCGCACAGCATCGCGGTTCGCCCGTCCGCCAGGGTGATGCCCCGATAAGTGACGTGGATCGTCGAGGGCACGCCTTTGGGATAGTGCGTCCAGACTTCGGAAATCGTCGCGTCTGACCTGATGAAATCGGTCTGATACTGCTTCAGCTTCTTGGCCACCGTGACCGACGTGCCGGTGGTGAAGTCACGAGCCTGCAGTTCCGCCAGGGTATCCGCACGCCACATGGCGACTGCGCTGGCGTTCGCCCAGAGTATAACGCTCCGATCGATGTCGAAGACCCAGACCGGGACCGTCATCCGCGAAAGGACGGCGATGGTGAGATCGTCGTCGGAAAAGGCCTGTCCGGATGAATTCAGCGGTTGCGCCGGCACGAACGCCATGCTTGCAAGCTCGATGCCCACCGTCAATCTGATCCTGTTAGTGAGCCTATGACTTACGCCGCCTCGACGGCCATGATCGGACTGTATTTCGGTGTGAAGATGTCCTCCAGAGATACGAACCCCATCGTATTCTCCACCCGCCTTATCCAACGACTGACATGTGCGAAGTCGGCCAGATCCACGCCGGCCTCGCTGGCCAGGTGGCCATATCCATAAAGCGCGATGTCGCCGATCGAATAGCCGTGGCTCGGGACGACGAAGTCGGACACGGCGAAATGGTCGTTCAATATGGCGAGCGCCGTTCGTGCCTTGGAGCGCCACTGCGGGATCTCACGCGCGAACTCGTGCTCCCGATCAGGAACGATCACGGTGTAGAAGCGGGCGGGCGAGATGCCCGGCTCGAGTTGCGTCTGCTCGAAGAACATCCATTGCAACATCTGCGCCCGCTCGGCCGGCCGTGCCGGCAACAGGTGCGATCCCTCGGCGATATGCCAAAGGATCGCGTTCGATTGGGACAGGCCAACGCCGTTCGCGTCGACGAGGTATGGCACCTGACCCAAGGGATTGATCGTTAAAAAGCTGCTTGCCCGGGTTTCCCCGGACAATACGTCGACGAGGCGAATGTCATGCGGAATGCCAAGCTGACGCAGCGCCAGCGCAGGCTTGAAGCTGTTTCCCGATCCCCGCGTCGCATAGAGCGTGGTCACGCCAGGTACGCCAGCATGGTGCATGTCATTCTCCGGAATTTCGTCCATCAGGTTAGCATCGCACGATTTAAAAGAGCTTTACGCGCATGAGGGACGTGGTTTTTCCCCTACGCGAATGATGCAGATACATCAGCGATCATGCGGACCGTATGAGCCTTGGAAGCAGGGGTAGGGAGCGAATAGGAGCTGAGGTAAATCAGACACAACGGTGATGTCTAAATGAACGAATGGCGGATACTTGAAGGGCAAATGGACGTCCTAAACGACCGGAAGTGGGTCATCCCGCCACCTAGCTGGCTATCGGGAATTGGCGCCGGAGGGGAACGAGGATGTCTTCGATCAAAGCGGTGCGATCAAAGCCGAGCGCCGCTCGACGAATTGTCAGAATGATCGGTGGACGCTCCCTCATGCCGCCATGCCCCATCTGAACGGAATTGGCGTTTGACGCATGCTGGGCGCGCGTTCGCCATCCGCGATGTTCCACGCCTGACAGGCGCGCTGCTACGACAAGATGCGATAGCCGCTGCGTTCGATCGACGCGGTCGAGAACGCCCGCCGCGTAATCCAGCGTGGTTCCGAGCCGCTGCCGTACCACTTCCTCAATGATGATCATGCCGCTCATCGGATCAAAGCTTCGCTCGCGAGCGCGCGGTTCGTCCAGCGGCACCCGCATAGAGACGGATCCCTGTTCGGTGACTCGGATGACCGCGCCGCGCTCCTGGCGCAGAGCAAGATCGGACCCGTCTAATCCGCTCGTGGTGCCGAGCGTTCGCTCGAACAACCGCTTATCGCCGTAGAGTGCAGACTGCTCTAGCTGCTCGGAAAGCTCGGGCGCCTCAAGTTCCGCCGGCCGCAGGATGCGCTGGCGCGGCCCACCAACGACGACGAGGTCCAGCATCGCGGTCGCCGCCTGATTCTTATTTTCGGGCTCGAGCATGGCGACGGCGCGGGCGGTCAATTCCTGCTCGTCGACTGGGGCCGTGGCGCTCGCTAGCGTCACGTCGTGTAGTGCGCGTGTTACGCCGTCCTGCAGGTCGTCCGCCCCGACGAAACCACCGCGGAAGAGTCCGCCCTCCCAAGCCTGGACCTCCGCAATGAAGGCAGCCTGCTCCGGCCCAGGAGAAATCCCCTGCTGCACGAACGCGAGGACCGGCTTCGTTTCTCGGGCCTCTCGATATTCTTGGTGGGTCGCGGAGAGGGATGAGCCCGCAGGCACGAAGCCATAGTTCTCGCCTAGGATCAGGACAACCATGTCTGATCCGCGTAGTCCCTGTAGACAGCCGATCTGCGGCGAGTTTGGCTGGGCCCCGAAGTCCTCGGCCATAACGGGTTCGTGGCGCAGGGTGATCACGGCGCGCCGAGCCGCCGCGCGCTGGGGTTCAAAACCAGAGATGAGGGAGCTGATAAAAATTCGCATGAGCCGAGATTAAGCGGACGCTGCGGAATGTCCATGATCAACGCGGGCGGCTGTAACCAGGCGGAGATGTTGCGGAGCCGAACTGAACGAGCGTTCGAAGGCGGAGCTTGCCGCGAGAGCTCTGAAGGGCAAATCGTGTGATTTTATGCATATGGTTACGCAGGTCCTGCACTGTACCTCATCAATTACGAGCCTCGCGTTATCGAGAAGGCATTACCCGCCAGATTATGTGCTTGCTGCTCCTCCCCTGATCTCGCGATGCACGATCCGATGGCAATTCGCGCACAGGCACATGAGGTCCGCCAATCGAGTGATGTGCCCGGCCGCCATGTCCGCTACCCGCGTGCCGGCGTGATGGATCTCGATCACGGCATCTCCGTGAGGTCCCAGCGCTTGGCTCGGAGTCAGCCCACACCGCTCGCACTGGAGATAGCCCAACTCCGCGATCACCGCGCGCCGTTTGGCGGCCGCGAGCGCTGGCTTCCGCTCGCGCCGCAGATGCGCCACCAGCTTTCGCTCGCCCTCGGCGGCGGCTAGATCTGGGTCCATCGGCTCGATGCCACTGCCTGGTATCGTCTCGTCCTTCCGGATGATCGGGTACCCCGCCGCCTCCAGGATCCGAAAACAGGGTGTCCCCAACCCGGCGGTGAAATGTTCGGGTCTGGCATCGATCGTCAGGGCTTCCTCGAGAGCAAGCCCGAACACCTTCTTCGGTGCTAGCCGCTCGCCATCCGGCGTGAGCAGATCGAAATCGCGCGAGGGGTCGAAGCTCGGCGCGTCCTCGCCTGCCAATAGGCGGCGTACGGCTCGGTCGACATGCTCGTGGGTGACGCGGCGAAGGGCCGCGTGCGGTAGCCTGCCGATCGGGCGAGCCGTGGCGGCGGGAGAATTAGCCACCAGGGCGGCCAGCGCGGTCGGCGAAACGCCCGTGGAGGTAATCAGGATGCGTCGCCACGCTCCGTTGCTCGAGCTCCCAGCGTTCATCGCGCGAACGAGGATATTGAACCGCTCTGCAATTGGCCCACCGTGGGGGAAATTCAACCGCCGGGACGCGAGTGGCTGGTCTTGAACGGGACGGCTGTCGAGATGAACGTCGTACCGCACCTTCGCCGCATCCAAGCGGACGAGAATCATCTCCACGGCCTGTCGGTAGTCCCGGTTACGGTCGGTGCCGCTCCGGCTGTGGATCACTAAACCCCGATCATCGACCTCCACGCGCGCGTTGAGCGGTTCGCCTGTCTCCGTACGCAGGATCACGTCCGTCGGCACACCATTCATCCTACCTAACGTCGAGCACCGGTATCACGGTAAGCCCCTGGGGTAGCCAGGGCCATTCCCGACGTGACGCCCGCCCTCGTTCGCATTCCATGCGCCGCGTGCGCGAGATAAGGTCGGTTCCTCGCGACGGGCATCGACTAATTACCGCTGACCGGATGAGCGGCGAGATAGTCACGGATACGCTCGTACACCGCTGACGGATCGTCGTCGCGCGGCACGCAGCGCTCGGCCCAACCACGACCAGCGTGCAGATGATCCCACAGCGGCCGCAAGCCATTGTACCGGCCCTTGCCCGGGTCATGGTTGCCGAACCCGTCCACCACGATGTTCCAGACCGGCCGGAAGCGCGCGATGAGCAGGCTCTCGCCGAGCGGGATCCAGATATCGTCGACGGTAAGGTAGCGGACCATGAAGTCCCGGACCGCGAGCGTGCCGGCGCCATGCTCGGCCTCGGCGATGCTCTCGCGATGCTCGGACAGACGTTTGTACAGCGGCATGCCGCGCGCGCTGGCGGACAGGCTCGTGCCTTTCCTGCCGCCGGACGGAATGGCCTTGCCGATGTAGATCGGCCAGACCGCGTCCTCGCCGTTCGCCTCGGCGATCGGGGCGTAGGCTGGGAAGTCGCCCCGGTAGTAGAGGACGTAGATGCCAGCGCCCTCGAACGTCGGCACCGCGCCGAGCGGGTGCACCGGCTGCTCGAGGAGGGCGTCCGCGACGGACTTACCGAGATTGATCTTGTCGAGTGGATTATAGACGTCGGTCATCTAGGCGCTCGCGCGCGCGTGACCGAGATGCTCCCGTACGGACCGAGCGACGACCTCGGCGAGATCGACCGGCACCGCGTTGCCCAGCTGCCGCATCGTCTCGCTCCACGCGCCGTGGAAGACGAAGTCGTCGGGGAAGGTCTGCAGGCGCGCGCTCTCGCGCACGCTGAAGTAGCGCACCGACCCATCGGGGCGACGCAGCATGTTCTCGCCGCCAGGAACGCCGTGGACGCCCGCCTTAAGCGTCTTGGCCGGTTCGTCCAGCGGACTGCCTGTGTGACCGGGGTAGCTACGCGCGCCCGCTTGGAAACGATGATCGGGGAAGGGGACGACGGACCTGGGGCTGAGCTCGGGATCGGGCAGGCCGACGAGCGCGTCGCGGGTGGTGCGCCACGCGAGCGTCTCTGGCCGCTCCAGCGAGGCGCCAAGCGGCGTGGAGAGGCCCAGGCCGACGCGCGCCTTGCGCGATACGCGATGCCGGTCCCAATAGTCGCCGTTCCGCTGCGCGAACGCCAGCGCCTCGCGCGAGTGGGTCTCGCGGGGGAAGGACCATTCCACGCCCAGATCCGAGCGGAAGCCGACGAAGAAGACCCGCTCGCGCTTCTGCGGCACGCCGTGGTTGGCGGCGTTCATGACCTTGGGCGGCAGCACGCGGTAGGCAAGGGCGCCCGAGCCACCGGACGTATGATGCTGTTCCAGCCGCTCGCGATGACCGAGCCAGCTCTCGCCGTCGCGCATCTCGATACCCGGGTAGCTCAGCTGGAGGTAGATGTACGAGAAGTAGGTCGAGAAGGTCTCGCGGGTGAGACCCTTCACGTTCTCGAAGATGAAGGCGCTGGGGCGGGTCTCGCGCACCACGCGGACCGCCTCGGACCACATGTCGCGGTCATCCTGATGCGCGCGGTGCCGGCCGCCGAGCGAGAAGGGCTGGCACGGCGGCCCGCCGGTCACGAGATCGACCTTGTCCTCGAACATGTGGAACGAGAAGGCGCGGATGTCGCCCTCGCGCGGTGTCGGCCAGTGACGAAGACCCTCGGCGCCTCGCGCGCGGTTCTCGCGGATCGTGTCGCAGCACCACTTATTCCGCTCCACGACGTCGACCGGCGTGAACCCGGCGCGGCTCACGCCGAGGCCGAGGCCGCCCGCGCCGGCGAAGAGTTCGAT
>CAJYJW010000099.1 GCA_913775025.1 uncultured Sphingomonas sp.
CTTTTCGGAAAGAACGGCCTCAACCGCTCCATCTGCTCATCCGTAAGCCAAAACAGGTCCCTCATCCCAGTCTGCTTGTGGAGTCTGAATCAGATCGCGACGCTCACATCAATGGGTCCTGACCCTAAGCACCGCGCGCCACTACAGCGGCGCGATCAAAAGCGGCCTACTTCACGCCTTCCATGTCATCGAGACCGGTCAGGATCGCGCGGCACCGCGCTGCCACCGCATCGACGATCATCGGCAGGGTGGCATCACTGCCTGCGGGCATGGTTTCGACATCCATCCGCGCCCGATCGACATTGGCCAGCACGCGGTTCGCCAGCGCGCGGACGCGGCGGATGGTCGGTGCAGCGCCCAGTCCGCAGGCAGCGGCGAGGCGCAGCCAGTGTCTTCGCTTCAGATAGTCGCCGCGGTTCTTGTCGGCGACCGTCTGCGCGAGATTGCGGGTGACGCCATCGAACACCTCCGCGCACATCACGTCGTATAGTGGGGCGGTCCGCACCCGCGATCCCGCAGGGATCAGGATCGAATAGTTCTTGGCATGGGCATCGGTGTTGCACGCCAGCACGTTGAAGACGACGGCGTCGAACAGCCGCAGCGCATCGGGACCGAGTGCCTGCCGCCGGACGAGGTTCATCATGTCAGCGATGGCCGGGCCACGGACGCCCGTTCGGTTCCTCTCGTACTTGGCGGAAGGCGGCTTGCCCAAGGCTTGGCAAAAGTCCTCCTGATGCAACCGGCGCCACTTCGCGCCGTCCGGCATGCGGTCATAGCGTGGGATCAGGAAGTAGCGCCTTTTGCCCGCCACGCCGGTCGTCACCGGCGGCACGGTCAGTCCGCAGTGCCGGGCCAGGGTCAGGCACCACGCCTCGTTCTGGACGCTGCCGTGGAGGCGTTCGCTGTCGGGCTTCAGAATATGGGTCGAGGGCGAACCGTCGAGTGGGATGTAGATCCCGCAATCGGCATCGCAGGCCACGGCCAGCTTGGTCTGGACGCCCGCCAGCGACATCGACACGCCGTCATCGCCCGCGAGGAACGGCTTGCGGGGAAGCTCCTCGATGATGCGTTCGAGATCGTCCTCGGTCTCGATCCGCTGCCAGCGCTCCGTGCCGGTCAGCCCCGGCGCACCGAAGGAAAGCGCACCGGCGGTGTCGCGGCCGATCGCATCTAGCAGGGCGAGGACGTCCGTCTGCGCGACGCCGAGTTGGCGGGAGATGACGGCGAGCTGCTCGGCCTCGGGAAGCAGGTTGCTGGCCCAGGTCAGAAATCGGGCGGGCTCCACCTCGCGCTCGGCCAGCGGCATGGTGATCGAGATGGGGAAGGCCCGTCGGTCCTCCGCCCACGACTCCGCGTACACGAACCGCGGTCCGTCTGCATCCTCGTGGACGTCGCCGACCAGATGCTCCTCGAAATAGACCGGGAGGGTCATGAGGCACTCTGTTGTTCAAGCAGGGTGACCGGGTCCAGCCCGACCAGTCCGGCGACGACGAGGGCGCGGCCGATCTGGCAGGTCGGCTTGCCCTTCTCCAGTTCGTGAATGAAGCGGATGCCCACGCCCGCGACGGTCGCCAGATCCTCGAGACTGAGCCCCATCTGCTGCCGGCGAGTGCGGACGAGCGCACCGAAGCGGCGCGAGAACCATGCGGCATCGTTTTCCGTGTCAGCCTGATCCATTGAAGCAACCTTTCCCGAACGGGAAATATTGCTCAATGGCACTGGAAAATCAAGTTTGCTTTTCCCGTTCGGGAAAGATCGCCGCCGACTGCGACCTCGCTGACCCGTTCCTTCCCGTTCGGGAAAGAACATGCGCTATCCAGCGGAAAGCCGCGCGACGGCAGTCCGGAGCTGATCGGCGTCGATGCCGCCGTTCGCGAATTGCGCCGCCAGCGTGGCGATGAGCATGTTGTCGCCCACCTCCGCCGGCAGCGATCGACTGAGCTGCCGCGCTGGCACCTGAGATACAGTCCGCCGCCTAGGCGCGATCCGCCGTTCCTTGCCATCGAGGACAGCCGCAATCTTGGCCGCGACCGCATCTGCCGCCGATCGCAGCAGATCGTCGATATGAATGTAGCCCTGCGTCACACCGCGCTTGCCGTGCCCCAGCAGGCCCGCGATCGTCAGCTCGGAATAGCCCAGTGCGCCCGCGATGCTCGCAAAGGTGTGACGGAAGACGTGCGGCGTCACGCCCTCGATCTGCGCGGCCTTGCAGAGCCGATCGACCAGCTGCTTGTACCAAGTGCCCGTCCAGTCCGAGGGGAAGACGTAAGGATTGCCCGGCTGCTCCGCCTGCGCCTCGATCAGCTCCATCGCCACCGCGCCGACGACCCGGACCTGCGCGCCGCTCTTGGTATCTGGGAACATCACGCAGTCGGCGTCGAAGTCGACCCAGCCGCGCTGGAGCGCCTGCGCCTCGTTGCGGCGGAAGCCGGTGAGCAGGATCAGCCGTACCGCGGCGAGGCCGACCGGATGCTCGCCTTGATCCGCGGCGGTCCGCATCGCTTCACCCAGCGCGGCCAGTTCTGCGACCGACAGCCGGCGCGTCCGCTGGCCGCTTGCCAGCCGACGGACGCCCCGTGCCGGGTTGTTGTCGATCTTGCCAAGCCGCAGCGCGTGCTCGAACACGGCATGGAGCGTCGAGATGCTGCGCGATCCCGCACCGACGCCGCCAATCGTATCGCGACCGCGTCCGACCCCGCGGGACCGCGACGACTTGCCCTGCGCGACATCGGCCTGGAAGGCGGCAATCTCGGTCGGCCCCAGCGACTTCACCTTGCGGGCGCCGATCAGCGGCTTGATGTGTCGCTCGATCCGGCTGCGATCCATCCGCAGCGTGGACATCTTGATCGGCAGGTGCCGGCGGCCGAGCAGCCGGCCGCTCTCCGCCTCCTCCAGATACCAGTCGCAGATGTCCGCCACCGTCGGCGCCGCCCGTGCCGCGTCGCGCGTCTCGATCGGGTCGTCCCCGCGCGCGACATCACCCAGCCGCTTCTTAGCCTCGACCCGTGCCTGCTCCACCGTCAGCACGCCATAGCGGGCGAGCGTGAGGCGGCGGCTGCGGCCGTCGGCGTTGCGGTACTGGAGGACGAAGGTCTTGAGCCCAGACGGGAGGACGCGCACGCCGAAGCCGCGCAACTCGCTGTCCCAGTGTGTCTCCTGTCCGGATGCCGGAACAGGCAAGGCCTCGATCCGGGTCCTGGTGAGCCTCGCCACAAGCAAACCCTCCGCGCATTCTGCTGACATTAGCGCGGAGGGCCCAAATTGTAAGCATACTGTCAGCAGAATCTATAAAACGCAGTTTTTTGTAGAGATCAATGGCGTAGGATCATTTCAAAAAGGCCGTTTAATAAGCGACTTTTAGCGAAATGTAGCGTAGAATGGCGAAATATATTTCCGAAATTGGTAAGGCTGAGGTCGTGAGTTCAATCCTCACCGGCAGCATTACCCAGTCTCGATTGCAGAGACGTTATGCTCTATAGGGCGTGTGGTGGCGGAAAGTGGCGCAGTTCCGCGCCTTTTCATGATTACATCACGGAAAGCGTGGACAGAGGCGCGTCTCATGTGCGCGAGGATCGACCACTTCCCGGCCTCCGTCTCTGATTGGCTAATTGGTGTCCACGTTTTTCGAAGCTGGAGATTGAAACGAGAACGGCGCGGTCGTCGCCGCGCCGTTCGGACTTTAAGGCAGCTGGTTGTCAGCCGAAGCCGAGCACGACCTCTGCTCTCCTATATGATAGGAAGTTCGGCTACCCGCAGCAGCGCGCGGCTGATCAGCTCGACCGGCTGACGTCCTTCGAGGATCTCGTCTACTTGCGACAAGGAGACCGACACGGTTGGCGGCACCATGCTGAAGGCCTGCCAAAACGGTGCGACCAGGGTAATCAAGGAGAGGTGCAAGCGCACGAACCCCTTCGAGAATATCACGCGGGGTGGTGATGGTAACTTCGAGGCGTATGCTCAGGTTAAGTTTCAGCGGGTTTAGGAGGGATCGCTCGCTCAATTTAGTCGGCCTGCGCCGATCAGGCTGTTCCGAGGCGATGGTCCGCGAGCTCTACAGGTTCTACGCTAATTCAGGCGCTGCGCCCGCTGGCGACGTCGCGACCGCCGAAATCGTTCGAGCGCGCTACTTCCCCAAAGCGCGCTCAAGTTTGTGGAAACGCCTCAAGCTGAATGAATGTCACTTTTAGGCAACGTGTCCGAGGGACCTGAGTGGCGGCTTATGGGTCGAGCTGGTCATGAAGCAGGATCATCCTTTGCCGGAGCTGCGCCATTAAGCGGGCTTGTCCTCTGCGAAGTGTGAATGGCTGCGCTTGTCCCCGAAAGCATTCCGTTTAGAGAGCCTCCGGCGATGCCGAGCTCCGCCATCAATCCATCGATCAGCGGACCGCCCACCCGGTATCGCATCGCTGCGGAGACTGCCGCATCTGCTAGATTGACCTGGCCGCCGCTGCTCCCCGGATCGCTGACCGCCGCCTCGCCGTGAAGGCCGCGAGCATCAACGATGCTGATTCGATCGATGCTTTCCATGGGCTTGCTGGCAGCGGCAATGATCGCGGGCAGGGCTTCCAGCATAGCCTTGCGGATCAGGAGAGCGGTCTGGGCATCGCTGAGGATGTTCGTGGCTTCGTTCAGCGACGCCTGGCCGGCCGCATCAACCTTGAAGGCAGCCTCACGCCCCTCTGCGCGCGCCTTTTCGGCATCGGCTTCGGCTACCGCCTCAGTGCGAAGCGCACTCGCGCGGGCTTCCGCAGCCTCTTTCTCGGCAGTGGCGGCGACGGTGATCTGCACAGCCTCTTCCTGCGCGCGCTGGGTCGCGGCGATCACCGCCACATTCTTGTTTCGATTGGCGATTTCGGTCGCCTTGGCAGTGGCGACACTTTCCTCAGCGCGTACCGCCAGCGCGCGCGCCTCGTTTGCGGCGGCCGTCGCGGTGGACTCTTCCTCGGACTTCTGTGCCGTTTGCACCGCGGTCGTGATACGCGCGATCTCGATCGTGCGGTCGCGCTCAATTGTGGCTGTCTGGATCGCGCCATCGCGCGCGATCGTGGCCGTCTTGATGACCTTATCGGCCTCGGTCTGCGCCACGGTCTGTGCCTGCGTGGCCGTGATCCGCGCAATCTCGGCGAGGCGTGTCTGCTCCGCCTCGGCAGTCGCGATCGCGGTGGCCTGTTCGGCGCGGCGCGCGGAAAGCGTCTGCTCCTGAAGCAGCCGCGCCTGTTCAGCAGCTTGGGCGATCTCCAGCGACTGGTTGTTGGCCTCTAGATTTCGCTGCTCGATCGCCACCCGGTTGGTCGCGACGATATCGTTGCGGGTTTTTTTGCGCTCTTCGATAGTCCGGGTCAGAACCGTCAAGCCTTCGGCGTCGAAGGCGTTGTTTTCGTTAAAATGCTCGAAGGCAGTCTGGTCGAAATGCGTGATTGACACTGATTCAAGGTGGAATCCGTTCATGTCCAGATCAGTGAGCAGTGCCTCCTGAACCTTCTGGATGAAGTCCGCGCGATTGGCGTGGAGATGCTCCATCGTCATCGTCGCGGCTACCGACCGTAACGCTGAGACCAGCTTGCCATCGAGCAGCGACTTGACCGCATCAGGATTGTTCACTGAGTCGCCAAGGGTCTGTGCTGCAGCTGCGATCGACTCTGCGTCGGGCTTGACCTTAATGTGGAACAGGCCAACGACATCGACCCGTAGCTTGTCGAGCGTAATCAGTGCGTCCTTGTTGAGTCGCGACACCTCCAGCTTCACCGTCGTAAGGCGGACCTGCAT
This sequence comes from uncultured Sphingomonas sp., assembly GCA_913775025.1. GTDB lineage: Bacteria > Pseudomonadota > Alphaproteobacteria > Sphingomonadales > Sphingomonadaceae > Alterirhizorhabdus. The sequence continues at coordinate 5,767 of CAJYJW010000099.1, forward strand.
CAGTTCATGGAGAACGGGGATGACCATGATGCCGCCGTTCAGCACCACCTTCTCGCCTCCGAAACCGGTTCGGATCAGCGCGACATCCTTAGTCGCACGACGGTAAAGGCGGGTCAGGATGATGCCGATGATAACGAAGGCAAGCAGGACGATGCCAGCGTAGATCAGAACGTTTAGTAGTGATGCAGGCATATGTTCCCCATGTTGATCGTCACATGTATCAGATCGATCGAAGAGGAGAATCATCTTCCGCCAAGGCGAAAAACAGCCGCCCCTCGCGTCGGACCAACAACGCACGCTCACCCGCCCGGATGACAGTCGTATCGTCATGCGGCTCGACCATGATGATATGTGCCTGTCCGTGGTGGTCGACAACTTTGGCCCGAGCGGGTGCACCGCGCCGTGCTGTGCCCTCAAGGATTGTCCCACGGTGTCTCAATAGATCGTCTGTCGAGATCACACTGCTTTCATAGCCTGGCATGATCCGGGCAAGGCTATGCGCAGCCCCAACGTTGAGGAGGCCACCGCCGATCAACGCACCCACACAAGCCAGCGGCCATGCTAGCGGTGCACCGAAGAAAGTGGATACGCCCTGCTGAATGGCAACCCCGGCTAGGGTAAAGCACCCGAGTAGGGAGGTCAGCCAGATCAGAATTGGCAGCTCACCGCTCAGACCTAGCCAGTCCAGCACACCTTGATGTCCGTCGATCCCGACGTCAGCACTCAGGTCGAGATGGCCAAGCCCCAGACCGACAGCCTCGATTAGGCCGATACCGATCATGACGAAGAACGCTATTGCGAACGGTAGATAGGCTGGCGTCAGAAAGTTGGCTAGCATCGGTGCAGCCTATCATGGTGGCGGACCGACGCCACCCTGCTACGTGGCTTTATTACCCAGCTGCTAATCGCCATCCGAGCCATCTGTGAAATCACCAGCTCGCACCGTTGCCTACCCTATTTTGGTGAACCAATGGCAGAAGCTGAGAATATAAAATCGGCTTGTTAGTGGCCGATTCTGGGTCATTCGGTTGGTCCACAATCCTTCTGCGTGTCAGTACCGATACCGCAGCTCCGCCCGCCCGCCGGGCGGCACGACCGGCGACCAGGTGGCGATCCCGTCGATACGCGCGACGACCTCTCGCGGCGCATCGATCTTCTGCCCAGCATAGCCAATCGGGACGTCGACGGCGACCGGCACTGGGTTTGCGTTGTTCACCGTCAGCATCGTTTCCCCATCCGCTAGCCGCGTCTGCGCCAACAGCACCTGGCGGCTGGTGCCGGCGACGAGGCGGATGGTCTCGCCGGTCGTGCGGTCGGTCATCGTGCCGAGGCCCAACAGCAGCCGATCGCCCCCGCGCAGCGCGTAGAGTGCCGTGCCGCCGGCTGGCAGCGGGATGCCGAGGCCGGACTGCGTCTCGTTCTTCAGAATCAGCACAATCGATGTCGGCGCGAGATCGAACATCTGACCGGGCTGGACCGGCTGACGATAGCGCCGCTCGAACGGCACGGCGGCCTGCGCCAGCAACGTCACCTGTTTCTGCGCGCGCGCGCCGACCGTCGTCGGATGCGGCACGCGGTAGAGCTTTAGGTCGCCCAGATCTTCCGGCGGCGGAGGTGGCGGGGGAGCAGGTGGCGCAGTTGGCGTGATCACCGGCGCGGCCAACCGCTGTGCCGTCACGACGATCTCCTGCGCCGGCTCGAACTGCTTGGCGCGCAGATCCGACGTCGTGGTGCCGAGCGGGTAACAGGACAGGCGCAGCCCCGCCGCCTCGGCCGGGATCGCCGCGCTCGCTACGCGGTTGAGCCGCCCCGCAACTGCCTGAACGTCCGCCTGTGGGAAGCTTTCGGGGTTGCCGTTGGCCAGCGTCAGCCAGGCGAAGAGGTCGATCGTGCGACTGTCCTTGCCGAGCGTCGCGACATAGCTCGCGCGCCAATCGAATCCGGAGGTAACATATGTCAGACGGACCGTCACGGTTTTAGCGGTCGGGCTTGTTGTGACGACGCTCAGGACTGGCTTGCTCGAGAGATCCGCCGGCACGCCGTCATAGGCGATGTGCTCAGACAGACCGGAACAGCGCAGCGCCTCGATCCCGGCGGCGGTGCGCAGGATCACGCCCCGCCGTGGCCCGGCGATAATGGTAGCCGGCTCGCTCACCTGCCTACCCGTTGCGCGGTTGATCCGGGTCAAAGTCACCTGCCGGCCGAGCGAACCATCTACCAGCGAGGCGGGCGACAGCAGGCGCGCGTCACGATTCTTCTCGATCGTGCCGCCGGGCAGTCCAGCGATGATCGCGCTGACCGGCACGATGCCTTCGGCCACGCCCTCGAACCGGATTACCGAGCGTCCGCGCGGTAGTCGGATCCGGCGCCTTTCCGTCACCATCGCGAAACCCTGGAGATAACGCAGATCGAACGAATCTTCGCCGGCGGGCGCGCGGTACACCGTCAGCGCGGTCCGGTCCGGTTTCGGCGAGACGATCGTCGCAGGCTGAGCACGCGCAGGCACCACCACGCCGACCGCCAGTACGGCCACGATCAGCTGCCACCGCCGCATCAGTACCGCGTGTCGAACGTCGCGGTGACGACCGCGCTGCCGTTGGCGGGAACGGGCACCTGCCACGTCAACATGCCCGCGTCCTGCCGTTTCCCCTTGCCGCTGTCCGCAACGACGCGAACGTCGCTCCAGTCCATCCCGTTCTGCACTAGCTCAACCGTCACCGGGCGGGATCGGGCGTTGGTCAGGCGGTAACGCATGTCGGTCCGCCACCGGCGATCGCCCTGCCGCGTGCGCGAGACGGTGGTAGGCTGGACCTTCACGTCGAAGGCGTCGCCGGTCGGCAGTGCGATGGTAGACCCTTGCGGGGTGTGCCCGATCCGGTTCTCGCCGGTAAACTGCGCTTGGCCGCGAACGTCGCGGACATAGACGCGGACGATGCCCGCCGGAAGCGCGTCACCGAGCCCCGCCGAGCCAGAATTGGCGAAGCGCAACACGGATTGGGCGCTGCGCGCCTCGTCCGAACTGCCGAGCCAATCATTCTCGAATCGATAACCCGAACGTGCCGCCACATGCTTGGCGTCGAGAAAGCTGACCTGCTTGGTCTGCTTGTCGGCGATCGTGGTCCGCTCGGCGAGCGGATAGAGGTAGAAGTCGCCGAGCTGCTCGCGCGCGGCGGTTTCGGTGCCCGGGCTGGTCATGGTCACGCGGTGGGGTCGGGGAATGTAATCGCCGCTTCCGTCATCGTCGGTGCCGCCAACGTCGCCCGCCACGAGCAAAGTCCTCGCGTTAGCGAAGGTGGTGCCGCTGGCGTTGCGCAGCGTCACCCACCCCTGCACGTCGACGGTGCCGCTCCTGTCGTCGAACAAGGCGACATAATCGGCGCTCCAGCCGAGACCGCGGCTGAGATAGGAGAGCGTGACGGGGCGCGTGCCGGATCGGGTGCTTGCCAGCGTGACGGACAAGGTAGGCCGGGCCTGTAATGCCTCCGGCACCCGATCGAACACGGCGCGCACCGGCAGGCCATCGTCGCGCAGTACCTCGACATGGCCGTTGACCTCGATCACCACACCGCCGTTCACCGCCAATACCCTGGCGCGGTCGCGCGTCTCGGCGCCAGTAGCGGGGTTGGTGCGCACCAGCGTGATCGTCTCGCCGACCGCCTTCTCCATCAGGCTGGAGGGGCTCAGCAGATCATAATCGAAATTCTGCTCTACGATCGCGGCATCGGACACCGCGAGCGACACCGTCTCCGGCCGGATCGCGGCGCTGACATCCGGAAAGCTCTGCCGGACACGGCCGCTGGCAAGAGCCAGCTGGCGGACATCCTGCACTAGCGCGACATCGTTGTTGTAGATCGTCATGGACACGTCGCCCTGCGCATTGCCGCGTCCCGCCGGATCCGACGCGGGCATCTGCTGGGCAGCGGCCTGCGTTGATCCGAGAAGCAGCGCCACGCATCCTGCTCGCCAAGTACCAAGCTGCATCCGTCTCTCCCCCGAGGCGGGTATCAATGGCAAGTGGACGCCGCTTAGGCAATGTTGAACTACGCTACGCTATCTCACCGGCTACGCGCGGTTTGATCCGGCTCGATTGATAAGGTCGCTTACTTCGTCGCAATCAGCGAAGCTCGCCAAAACACGGAATGAACGAGCGTCTGGTATTGGTTGGCCAAACCGGAGGACTGAATGGCCGGAACTGGGTCTCATCTACCACGGATGCTTTAGGCGACGCGCTTCGGCTTCCGCGGCTTGGGTGTCGGCAGTTCAGCCGCCGTGATGCGCAGCAGCTCGCTGAGCCACTCGGCATTATCCCATCGATCTGCCTCGATCAGCAGGTTCGGTTTAGCCCCGGGGTACGGCGGCGCGTCTGACACAGGTTCGGCATGGAGGCGACCGGATGTCGTCGGCTTTACGTAAAGCTGATCGTCGCAGATCAAGCCGATCATCTTGCCGTCTAGGTAAACGCCGTGCTCGCCAAACATCGGCTTGGTTGAGATATCGCCGGCGCCCGTCGCCTGTTCAAGCAGGTAATCGACTGTGCGTTGCTGTGTTGCCATACCGCGAAACCTAATAGACGAGCGCCGCCGCGAGCGATGGCTCGACCGTCGACTGCGTCGCCGACTAACATGAACAAGCGTCCGCCTTGGGGCAAGAGCAAGGTGCCGCTGGGTGACTGGAACTTAGGTCGGTGCGGCTGAGCGACCAATCGCAACGTGGTCGAGATTGGTCGCTCACCTGGCGCGTGCTTTGCTGCAGCACGCCGCCTGTGAAGGTCGAAGCTTCCCGTTTCTCCGTCCACGAGTGGCAGTTCCGGGAAAATGCATTTGGGAACAGATTTCGGGAAAGTAGACTTTGCGGGCGTCCGTTAGCACGATCTGTGGCCCGGCATTCCCAGCACGTGTTCGTTTGCGGGACTGAGCCATATCTAGCCATTGACGGCTGAATGGTGGCGACGAGATCGGGGCAAGAAAGCGTTGTCAGCTGTTATTGTCGCGGCGGATCAGGGCTGCCCCCCGCTCAGGACAGCCCGCTGGTCGATTAGGAAGCTTGCGATATCGTTTGCCGGACGTCCGGTCATCCGCTCGACCTCGTCGGTCGTCCGATCCTCGGCGCCATGCGCGATGGCATCGTCCATGCCGGCAAGAACCGAAGCGTAACGGCGTGGCATGCCGAAGCCAGCGTTGCGATCCGTCAGCTCGTCCGCCGAGAGGCGGTAATGACGCACCGCACGGCCGCTCACCTCGGTGATCGCGCGCGCCACCTCGTCGTAGGTGAGCGCTCGCGGCCCGGTCAGGACGTGATCGTCGGAGGCAAGCGCCGGGTCGGTCAGCGCCCTGACCGTGACGGCGGCGATGCCGCGGCGTCGATGAACGGCACGCGGCCGCCTTGCGTGGCGGAATAGATGCGACCTTCGCCGATAATCGATGGCAGGTGCTGGGTCGTGAAGTTGCGCATGAACCAGCTCGGGCGCAGCACCGTCCAGCGCGGCACATAGGCACGGAGCCAGCCGTGTACTTGGCCCATCATCGGCCCGCCCTCGTCCAGCGACGAAGCACTCAGCAGCACCAGTCGCCCCGGTACCCGCGCAACCGCCTGCTTCAGAAACGGGAGCATGACGGGCAGATGCTCCGCCCGATCGGTCGGCGCGACGAGATAGACTGAGCTCACCCCAGCGAGCGCCGGAGCATGCGTCGTCGTATCCTCCCAATCGAAGCGCACGTGATCCGCAGCTGACGGACGTCGCGTCGCGATCCGCGCCTCTGCCCCGTGGATCGCGAGCTGCTCCGCGACCGATCGGCCTGTTTTCCCGGTGCCGCCGGTGACCAGCACCCGATCATGCATTATCGGCCTTTCCGCCAACGAGCGCATCGACCAGCGCTGCTCCCTTCGCCACCCGCAGCACGGCGAGCGGGTTCCAGTAATCGCGGTAGTGGGTGACGCGCCCGCCTGGCGTACGTATCACCAAAATATAACGCTGATCGTAGGGCTCGCCGGTTGCGACGCCGCGCCCGCAGCCCTCGAACTCTAACACGACGATATCGGGATCGGTCGACGGATGAACGGCAAGCTCCCCCATGCGGTTGAAGGCGATCATCTTGCCCGCTTCCTCAAGATGGCTGGCGATGGCGGCGCGGGTGGCGGTACGGTAACCACGCTGGTCAGCAGCGGGTCGGATGGCCGACGCGGCAAGGGGCGGATCGGTGAGCGTCGAGATGCCCTGATCCGCGACGCAGTAGCCGAACGGTACCTGACGCCGCAGCGGCTGTCGGCCGAGAGGATCGTGATCGAGATTCGCCGACGCGCCCGCGACCAGCATCTGCGCTCGCCCTCAGCGAATATCGTCCCGCGCAGGATTACGGCATTGTCGCAGGAGGAGCGTCGTCGGCGGGGCGATGTGGAGGTGCCGGAAGCGGTGCTGGGATCGACCGTAACGGCGAAGGCGCCGCTCGACGTGGCGCAGATCGACCATACGCCCATGGACCTCATCCTAGGCCGTAAACTCATAAGCGCGAAGCCACAGGTGCATTGAAGCGAATTGGACCATTGCGAGGAAGTTTTCAGTTAGCCATGTCATAGCAGGTAGCGATCCCGCGGAAGTGTTCCAACTTGGAGAAGAAGCGTTCGACGAGGTTCCGCTCGCGGTAGAGCCCCGTGCTGAAGTAAGGTTTCCAGTGCCGATTGGACTTGGGCGGGATGTTGGCGAACGCCCCCTTTTCACGAAGGGCGGAACGGATGCGATCGGCATCATAGGCTTTGTCCGCCAGCACGATTGCTCCAACGGCAACGTGGGCGAGCAAATAGTCGGCAGCCCGTCCAACATGATTTTGCCCAGCGGTGAAGCTCAGCCGGATTGGGAGCCCTTACGCATCAACGATCGTGTGGATTTTGGCTGTAAGCCCGCCTCTGGAACGACCGAGACAATGATCTCGATCCCCCTTTGCGCGGTCGCGGCCTGTTGATGAGCGCGAACCGCGGGGCTGTCGATCATCTGGATGTCGCCATCATGAGCGGCGGTGATGGCGTCCATCATCAGATCCCATACACCTGCTTTTCGCCATCGCACGAAGCAGTTGTAGCAGGTGTTGCGGGGACCGTAGCGTTCAGGAAGGTCACGCCACGGAGCACCGGAGCGCAGCACCCAGAAGATGCCGCTCAAGACACAACGGTCGTCAACGCGCGGCACGCCTCTAGGCTTGTTGGGCAGTAGCGGCTCGATCACACGCCATTCGAAGTCGGTCAGGTCATATCGGCTCATGCCGCCTTGAATCAGGCTGTCACGGCTCCTTTAATCAGAACGTGAGCCGAAGGAATGGATGATCGCCCAAAAGACACCGCCCGCAGCGAAACGCGCTATTTCCACCACAGACGCTCCCAGAAGCCAGATCAACGCGGCTGCAATTAGGCCGTAGACTCATAAGCGCGCAGCCACAGCCGCATTGAGGCGAGCTGCACCATGGCGAGGAAGTTGGGGGCGAGCTTGTCGTACCGGGTGACAACACGGCGGAAGTGCTTCAGCTTGGAAAAGAAGCGCTCGATCAGATTGCGCTCTCGGTAGAGGCGCTTGCTGAAGCACGGCTTCCAGCGCCGGTTGCTTTTTGGCAGGATATTGGGCGTGGCGCCTTGGTCCTGGATCAGGTCGCGGATGCGGCCGGCATCGTAAGCCTTGTCCGCCAGGACGATGGTACGTGGGCCGAGATGGTCGAGCAGCCGGTCGGCGATCTGCCCGTCGTGCGCCTGACCAGCGGTTAGGCCGAGCCGGATCGGCAGCCCCTGCGCGTCGACGACAACGTGGATCTTGGTCGTGAGCCCGCCGCGTGATCGACCGAGACAGTGATCTGCACCCCCTTTTTTGCCGTCGCAGCCTGCTGGTGGGCGCGAATGGAGGTGCTGTCGATCATTTGGATCTCGCCATCATGCGCGGCGGTGATGGCGTCCATCAGCCGGTCCCACACACCTGCCTTTCGCCATCGCACGAAGCGGTTGTAGCAGGTGGTTCTCGGACCATAGCGCTCGGGCAGATCGCGCCACGGCGCACCGGAGCGCAGCACCCAGAAGATGCCATTCAGCACGCGGCGATCATCGACGCGCGGCACGCCTCGCGGCTTGTTGGGCAGCAGCGGCTCGATCACACGCCACTCGAAGTCGGTCAGATCGTATCGGCTCATGCCGACGCTGAATCAGAACGGGGTCAAGAAGAAAAGCTCGCACGAGTGTTGCCGCTGTATGCGCAACGGCTTTACCGTATCGAAATGACGGAAGACCCCGAGCAAGCTGCGAACGACGCATGGCAGACCGCCTTCCATGAAGCGGCTTACCGCTTCTCGGTAGCACTCAAGGAACTCCACCAAACAAATCCGTGGCCGGAAACTCCAGTCCTGGCTCCGGCAATTAATCTACTCGCAACCGAGCTGTGGGACCGGTGCTTCAGCCTGACCGAGATCACCTCCGCCCTCAAGGATGCAGCCGCTGATCTACCACTTTATGCGGCTGGCGAAGAGGTTCGACCCTGACGCACGTTTATGGGTTCACGACCTAGTGCGATCAGGAGGGTGCCCGACACCGACCAATCTCTCGCCATGCTGTTTATACATTAGATCCGAAACAGGGTCTCGGTCGCCCTCCTAAAAAAGGTATTCCAGACGCGCGCCGTAGGTCGCCGGGCGCTGGTACGTCACGCTGGTGCCGATCCCGGAAATTAGGATGCCAGCGATTGGCAGCGAGTTGAAGATGTTCGTGCCGAACAGCGTACCACGCCAGTGGCGATCCGCGGTGGTGTAGACAAGGTTTGCGTTGAAGATCTGGAATGGCTTCTGCTGGGTATTGCCCCCGAGGTCGTAGCGAAGGCGCCCTGTGCGCGACCCGGTGAGATCGGCCGACATCGTGGCTCCGTTCGCCACGTTCCATTCGTAGCTGATCGTCCCATTGGCCTGGAAGCGGGGCGTGCGGATCAGGGGCTGGCCCGAGGCATCGAACCCGTAGGACGTGTTGCCGCCGATCGGGACGCCCTGCGCGTTGGTGGTTGGGCGATATCCCTGCGCGCCAATGAAATCGGTATATTCGCCATGCGTGTAGGCAACCCCCGCGCGCAGATTGAGGCCGATGAGCGGCACCACCGTCGCATTGGCTTCAAAGCCGTAGATCTCGGCGCGTGCCGCGTTCCGCAGCTGCGTCTGCAGACCGCTCGCGCCGAAGGACGAGAATTGGAGGTTCTTGTAGTTGTAATGATAGGCGGCGGCGTCGAACGACAGGGACTGCGAGGGCGATCCCTTGACACCAGCCTCGAACGCATCGACCGTCTCGGGCTTGACGGCGGTCGCCTGAAGCGCATTGGCGTTGAACACGCCCGACTTGAAGCCGCGGCTGTAGCTTGCATAGACGTTCACGCTAGAGGAGATATCGTACCGCAGCGAACCGCGCGGCGTAACGCTAGAGAAGCGGTCCGAACTTTCGACGCGCGCGCCGAGTGCGCCCGTCACCGGAACGATCCGATTGCCGGTGAGGCTGGGCCGGTCGTGGTTGACGCGCACGCCGGCGATCACCGTCAGCCGATCCGTGATCTTGTAATTGCCTTCGGCAAAGGCCGCGTAGGCGTCGATGTCCGAGCTATCAACGTTGATGCCGAACGTCAGCGGCGCATTGGGATCGGAAACGAGCCTGCCGCCTCTCGTACGCGCCTGGTAGTTGCCACGCTCCCGATAATAAGACAGCCCCAGGATCCAGTTGAAACGGTTTCCGCCGGGCGATGTCAGCGTCAGATCCTGCGACAGGGTGTCGTCGTTGAAGTAGGCGCGCGTGTGCGAGAACGTCACGGGGGTGAGATCCGAGTCCGTGTAGATGAACTGGTGGTTCTTCGCGAATGCGGTGAGCGAGGTTAGCGTCGCCCAGTCGAAATCCGCGGTCAGCTTCAGGCTGCCGCCATAGGATCGCACGCGGTTGACGGGCAGGAACTCGATCGCCGACGTGTTCTTCTTTCGCGCGATCAAGACATTGGGCAGGAGCGAGCGCACCTGCGCATTTCCGTCGAGCGGCTGGTTGCCGAACGTCGTCAGATCGTTGACGCGATTGAAATAGCCGGAGACCACCGCGGTGACGGTATCGCTCGCCCGGAACAGCAGCTTGCCGCGTAGTTTGAGCGCGCGGACGTATCCCGACTTGCGATCGAGATTGATGTCGCGGCGGAAACCGCTGGACCGCTCGTAATTGGCCGACAGGTTGAAGGCGAGTTTGTCGTCGACAAGCGGGGTGGAAATGTACGCGCCGCCCTCGACGTCGCCGAAGCGCGCATAGCTCAGATGAACGCGGCCTGTCGTCTCGAACACCGGATCGAGGGTCGTGACGCTGATCGCGCCGCCGGCTGCGTTTCGACCGAAGAGGGTGCCCTGCGGCCCCTTGAGCACCTCGATACGCTCGACATCGACGAAGGTGAGGTAATTGGCAGCCTGGAAGGGCTGATAGACACCATCGATATACAGGGACACGTTCGAGCTGTCGCCCACCGACGAGCCGGTCGAGCCGATCCCGCGGATCGCCGGCTGCGCCGAGGAGCCGACGGACTGGAAGTTCAGCCCCGGTGTGATCTGGGTCAGCGCGCGTGCGTCGCTGACCCCGGTACGCGCGAGAGTGGCGGCGTTGAACGCGGTAATCGAGATCGGCACCCTGCTGAGCCGTTCGCTGCGCCGCTGTGCGGTGACGACGATGTCCAGCCCGTCCGGGGCGTTGCCGGATGCGGAAGCAGCCGAGGCGGGTGCCCCGCCCGGGGGGGCTGCAACCGGATCCCCCGGCGCAGGGCTCTGTGGTGGGACCGCAGGTGCGATCGACGCCTGTGCATGGGCGGCGCCCGGCACGCAGACAGTGGCGGCCGCGATGATGGCGAGTCGCGGCAAACGCTCGATCGAATTGGATTTCATACCCTGCTTTCCCCCTGTGCGGGCGTCTGCGCGCCCTTCACCATCAGCGTCGTTACTGGTCGCCGATGATGTTATTTTTCTGAAGGCAGGGTATCCAAACATACCATCGGATAAAGATGAAAATTCAGATATTCCAATACATCGCTCATGCGATACTGGTAGACAATGGTATTAGCGCTTGGCAGGAAACGAACAACTTATATGACTTACGCTATCGCTTCGTCGGCGCATCTTCGGCATGCCACATGTTCGTACCGCCCGGGGCGGGCCGCACTTCGAGACTAGAGACACCAACTGGCAACAAACGGGCGCGTAAGTCGCGATCGAAGGCGTCGGCTACGGCTTCGAAGTCCCACTCGGGCCGGTCGAGCACGGGGGCGGCGATCGCGGGATGAACGATCAGCGACAATAGGTTGCCTTCGACCCGCACGATCTGCCCGGTGATGTCCTTCGCCCTGTCGGAAAGCAGAAAACTTATCGTCCCGGCATTGGCCGAAGGATCGGGCATTACGTTCACATGATGCGGCAGGCTGCGCTCGTCGTGATAGGTGGTGGCGACGTCCACCATCCGCGTCATCCCCATCGGCGACACCGCATTGACCCTGACGCCCGCGCCCGCGAGTTCGAGCGCCCAGGTGTAGGTGAAGGATGCGACCGCCCCCTTCGAGGCGCCATAGGCCCCCATTTCGGGGATTCCCATCTGCGAACCGGACACGAAATTGACGATCGCGCCCGATCCCTGCGCGCTCATGGCGATGGCGGCATGATGCGCGCAATAAGCGGTGCCCGCGACGTTGACCGTGAACATCGCGTCGAACAGACCTTCGGTCATCTCGACCAATGTGCCCATCCGCATTAGACCCGCGGCGTTGACGAGACCATCGATGCGACCGTGACGATCGACGCACCCCGCGATCAGGGCGGCGGCGGCGTGCCAGTCGGCGACATCGCAGGCCCGGGCCTCGGCCCGGTTTCCGGCGGCGGTGATTGCATCGGCAACCGCGATCGCCTTGGCGGCGTCGATGTCGGCAACCACCACGTTCGCGCCCAGTCTGGCGACCTCGCGGCACACGCCCGCCCCTACGCCCCGGCCGCCGCCAGTGACCACGATGACCTTGTCTGCGAGCGGCTTCATGATCGGTCCCACGCCGAGGGGAAACTTGGCACGATCAAGAAGTTTGCCGCATCGAAATAAGTGGCCGGCGCGATAAGACGGAGTTTCAGCAGACGTTCGATCAGCAGGCGCAGCGCGATCTTGGCTTCCAGCCGTGCGGTCCATGCGCCGGGGCAGAAATGTGCGCCGCTGCCGAAGGTGACAGGACATCGATCGGGCAGCATGTTGTGCAAGCCCGCGCTGTTGGCCAGCGCATCGGGTGCGTAAGGATCTACCGTTCGCATCATTTCCTCCGCCGACGGGTGTCCGGGCGATTTGTCCGCCACTGGGCTCGATCGTGCCACATGGTTGCGGAGCGCAAA
>CAJYJW010000100.1 GCA_913775025.1 uncultured Sphingomonas sp.
CACGACGCTCTTCCGATCTTATATTCGAACGCCTGCATCCGCGGCTTGTAGGCCTGCGCTTCTTCCGCCGTATAGACCGCGTGGAACGGCGCCTCGAGCCGCTTCACGCTGTGCGGGATCAGATCGACCATCGAGTTGGACAGGATCACCAGCGGATATTCGGCGGCGATACGCTTCAGCGGCTCCACTACGTCGGGATGCGGATTCCAAGTCGGAATGGCGGCGTAGATTGTCTCGACATCGCTGTCGCGATATTCGACGCTATTCCTGGCGCAGGTCCGCCGCAACGATGCCTCGACGACGTCGCGATAGGGCTTCCACGCGCCCATCACCTCATCGAGGCGATAGGCGGAGAAATTCTCGACAAATACGTCCATCTGTTCGGCGGGCACGCGATCGGCATAGAGCCGGCGCGCTGCCGGGGCCATCTCGAAGTAGATCAAGGTGCCGTAACAGTCGAAGGTTATGTATTTCGGCCTGAGACCCGCCATCTGTCGCTCCCTGGTGGCTGTTCGTATAGCGTGACAATAGCCGCGCGAACGATCGCTTCATGGCCTATCCGCGCGCGGCGAGGGGATATCGTGCCGATTGCGTATAGAGGTCCGGCAGGCTCTGCGGCGCGGCACGATGCTCCGGCTTCGCGCGCCGTGGAACCCGCCCCCCTCCCGTGTCCCCTTGTGGAGTTCTGCCATGAACCTGTCTCGCCTCGCTATGCTCTCCCTCGCCCTCGTCGCCGCCCCGGCGTTCGCCCACCCCAAGGTGGTCTCGGCCACGCCCGCCGCCGGCTCGACGGTCGCTGCGCCCGCCAAGATCACGCTCCAGATGTCCGAAGCGCTTACGCCCAAGCTGTCGGGCGCCACGCTGACGATGACCGGTATGCCCGGCATGGCGGATCATGCGCCAATGGCGATGGCGGCCAAGAGCAGCATCGGACCCGACGGAAAGAGCCTGATGCTGATGCCGACCAAGAAGCTGCCCGCCGGCCATTATCGCGTCGACTGGCACGGCGTCTCCAGCGACACCCATCGCGTCACCGGCACGCACGAGTTCGACGTCAAATGAACGACGAGGTCGGCCTGATCGTCGCGCGCGTACTGCTTTATGGCGGCGCGCTCACGGTGCTCGGGCTGCCCGCCTATTTTGCATATGCGCCGGCGGCGACGCGCGAATGGCTGGCGGCACGACGCTGGCCGTGGCGCGGCGTCGCCCTCGCCGCGATGGTCGCAATCCTTGCCAGCGTCGCTCATCTGCTGCTGCTCACCGCCGCCATGAACGGCGTCACGATCAGCGATATCGATGCCGACATGCTTCGCTTCGTCGCAACCGAGATGCCGGTCGGCCGCGCCGCCCTCGTCCGCCTGATCGCGCTGGCGCTCCTCCTCGGGCTCGCGCTTCGCCGCGGGCGGCTGCGTACATTCGGCTGCATCGTTGCGGGCATGGTCGCGGTCGTGTCCCTTTCGTGGAACGGCCATGCGATGATGCATGAGGGCGTCAAGGGCTGGTTGCACGCGCTGCTGGATCAGGCGCATCTCGTCGCAGCGGCCATATGGTTCGGCGCGCTGATCGCGCTGCTGGGCCTCGCCGGGGCGGAGGGCGCGGACGGCCGGGTCGCCCGCCGCGAAGCGTTCGGCGCATTCTCGTTCGTTGGAACGGTCGTCGTCGCGACCCTGATCCTCACCGGGCTGCTCAATACGGCGTTGATCGTGGGGGTGCCCGGCGGCGGCGATCCCGCATGGAACTATATCGCGGTGCTGAGCCTCAAGATCGCCGCCTTCGTCGCCGCGCTCGGCCTGGCGGCGCACAATCGCTTCACCCTTGCCCCAGCCCTCGCCGCGCCGTTGGCAGATGCAGAGCTTGGCGCGCGGGTAAGGCGAAGCGTCGCTGTAGAGCTTGGCCTAATCCTGTCCGTGGTGGCGGTGGTGGCGGTGCTCGGCATCCTCTCTCCAAGCGCCTGACCGTTCACGCCGGCTGCGATACAAGCGCCCCATCGGGTTCGGCCGCCATGATCGCCCGCTGCCCGAATCGTGCATAGAGCGTCGGCAAGACGAATAGAGTGAGCAGCGTCGCCGAGATCAGCCCGCCGATCACCACCGTCGCCAGCGGCTTCTGCACCTCCGCCCCGGCCCCCGACCCCAATGCCATCGGCACGAAGCCGAACGATGCGACGAGCGCGGTCATCGCCACGGGCCGCAGCCGTTGCATCGCCCCGATCCGCGCGGCCTCCGCCCGCTCCATGCCCGATCGTATCAACTCCTGTATCGAACTCACCATGACCAGGCCGTTCAGCACCGCAATTCCTGACAGAGCGATGAAGCCGACGGCCGCGGAGACCGAGAAGTCCATCCCCCGCACGAACAGCAGGAGCACCCCGCCGACCAGCGCGAACGGAACGCCCGTGAACACGATGATCGCATCGCGCACCGAGCCGAGCGCGCCGTAAAGCAGCAGCAGGATCAGCACGAGGCAGGCCGGGATCACCAGCTTCAGCCGCTCTGTCGCGGAACGCAGATTCTCGAACTGCCCGCTCCATACCAGATAGCTGCCCGCAGGCAGGCGTACCTCCCGCGCGATCGCGGCGCGTGCATCGGCAACCACCGATCCCACGTCGCGCCCACGGACGTTCGCCTGCACGACGACGCGGCGCTTGCCGTTTTCCCGGCTGATCTGGTTAGGCCCGTCGACCACGCCGATGTCGGCGATGCTGGACAGCGGCACATAGGCCCCGCCCGCCACCGGGACCTGCACCTGCGCCAGCAGGTTGAGATCGGCGCGCTGCGCATCGGACAGGCGGATGACCACCGGGAAACTCCGGTCGCCCTCGAAAATCATGCCCGAAGTGCGGCCGCCCAGCGTCGCGGTGATCACATCCTGCACGTCTTGCGCCGTGACGCCGAGCCGGGCCATCGCACCCCGGTTCACCTTGATGTCCAGGATCGGCAGGCCGGTGGTCTGCTCCACCTTGACGTCGGCAGCGCCCGCCGTCTTGCGCAGCACGGCCGCCACCTGCTCTGCCGTGCGGTTCATCGCTGCGAAGTCATCGCCGAACACCTTCACCGCGATGTCGCCGCGCACCCCGGCGATCAATTCGTTGAAGCGCATCTGTATCGGTTGGGTGATCTCATAGGCATTGCCAGGAATCCCTCCAAGCGCATGCTCCAGCCGCTCGACCAGATCCGCCTTGGCGAGCCGCGGGTCGGGCCATTCCTTGCGTGGCTTCAGGATCACGAACATGTCGGTCGCGTTGGCCGGCATCGGATCGGAGGCGAGTTCGGCCGTGCCCGTCTTGGAGAAGACGAAGCGTACCTCCGGCTGCTTGGAAACCATCCGCTCGATCGGCACCTGCATTGCCTGGCTTTGCTGCACCGATGTCGCGGGAATGCGCAGCGCCTGAATCAGCAGATCGCCCTCATCAAGCTGCGGCAGGAAGATACGTCCGAGCGAGGCGAAGGCCAGCGCCGCCACCAGCAGGCTGGTGACCGCGACCCCGATCGTCAGCGACGGTCGCCGCATCGCCCGATCCAGCCCCGGCTCGTATCGCCGCTTGAGCCAGGCCACGATCCTGCCGTCCTCTTCCTCCACCCGCTTCGATAGCAGGATTGCGATCAGTGCCGGCACGAAGGTCAGCGATAGGATGAAGGCGAAGGCGAGAGCGATGATGACGGTGAACGCCATCGGCACGAAGGTCTTGCCCTCCACGCCGGTCAACGTCAGCAGCGGCACATAGACGAGAATGATGATCGCCTGCCCATAGACCGAGGGCCGGATCATCTCCCGCGCGGCCGCGGCAACGGTCGTCAGCCGCTCCGCCACCGCGAGCAGCCGCCCCTCCTCATGCTGCCGCTCCGCCAGCCGCCGGAGTGCATTCTCGACAATGATGACCGCGCCGTCGACGATGAGGCCGAAATCGAGCGCGCCAAGGCTCATGAGGTTGGCGGACACGCCCGCACGCAACATGCCGAAGCCGGTCAGCATCATCGTGACCGGGATGACCAAGGCGGCGATCAGCGCCGCGCGGAAGTTGCCCAGCAGCAGGAACAGCACCGCAATCACCAGCAGGGCGCCTTCGGTGAGGTTCTTCGCCACCGTCGCGATCGTGGCGTTGACCAGATCGGTGCGGTTGAGCACCGGCTGGACGACCACGTCGGGCGGCAGCGAAGCGTTGATCTCCTTCAGCCGGTCAGCGACGGCGGTGGCGACGATGCGACTATTTTCCCCGATCCGCATGATCGCGGTGCCGACGACCACCTCCGTCCCGTTTTCGGAGGCCGAGCCCATGCGGACCGCTTGGCCGGTACGTACGCTCGCCACCTGATTCAGCGTGATCGGCACGCCCTCGCGCGTGGCCACGACGGTCTGCCCCAGTTCGGCGGCATTGCGGATCAACGCATCCGAGCGCACCGCCAGCCCCTCGCCGTTCCGATCGACGAAGCCGCCGCCGACGCTGCTGTTGTTACGCTCCAGCGCGAGGCCGAGATCGTTCAGCGTGATCCTGAGCGAGGCCAAGCGCTGCACATCAGGCACGACGAGGAACTGCTTGGCGAAACCGCCAATCGAGTCGACGCCGGCGAGGCCGGGCACGTTCTTGAGCAGGGGCGCGACGATCAAGTCCTGCGCGGTGCGCAGATAGGTCGCCTTGTCCGTCTCGTTCGTAAGCCGTTCACCCTCCGGCGTGATGTAGCTGCCATCGGGTTGCTGACCTGGTTCGCCGGGGCGATGCGTGTCCTCCTCGCGGTGCTGAAGCCGCACCGTGTACATATAGACTTCGCCCAGCCCGGTCGCGATCGGCCCCGTCTCCGGATGGACGCCGGGCGGCATGCTCTCGCGGATTCCCTGCAACCGCTCGCCCACCTGCGCGCGCGCGAAATAGATGTCGGTCGCATCGGTGAAAACCGCGGTGACCTGTGCGAAACCATTGCGGTTCAGCGAGCGGGTATATTCAAGGCCGGGTATGCCCGCGAGCGCTGTCTCGATCGGGAAAGACACCTGCTTCTCGACCAGTTCGGGCGAGAGGGCCGGTGCGCGCACGTTGATCTGCACCTGATTGTTGGTGATGTCCGGCACCGCGTCGATCGGCAGCCGGTAGAGGGAAATCGCGCCGATCAATGCGGCGACAGCGGTAAGCGCCAGCACCAGCCAACGCTGATGGACCGCCCAGGTGACGATGCGCGCGATCATCGCTCAGTGATCCGCATGAGTGGCTTCGCCCTTGCCGAGCTCGGCCTTGAGCGTAAAGCTGCCGACTGTCGCGATCCGCTCGCGCCCGCTCAGCCCGGTCTTCACGAGCACCAGGTCTCCGCTCGCGCCGCCAAGCGTGACAGGCGTGGCCTGAAAGCCCTTCGCCGTGCGAACGAACACCGCCGGTTTGTTCTCCACCATCTGCACGGCAGTGGTCGGCACGCGGACCGCGCCGTCACCCCCGCTGCCTGTCAGCGCGATCGATGCGGTCACGGGCTCGCCCACGCGCCATTGGCCGGCGCGGTTGTCGAGCGTAGCGATCACCGGCACCAGCCGCGTTTCGGGATCCAGCGCGGGCGAGACGAAGCTGACCCGCGCTTCCGCCTGCCGTCCGGCGGCGGTGACGGTGACGCGGTTGCCCGGCCGTACCCGCCCCGCATCCTCCGGCTTGAGGCTGAGCGCCAGCGACACCCGCGCGAGGTTCGCGAGGCGATAGAGCTCGGTATCGGCGGCGACCGTCTGGCCCAGCACCACCGGCCGCGCGATCACCTGCCCCGAAAGCGGGGCGGCAATCCCTAGACGGTTGAGCCCCCCACCCCCGCCGCCGCCCGCTGCGGCGACCTGGCTCTGCGCCTGGTTCAGCGCGATCCGCGCTTCGGCGGCAGCGGTGCGCGCGGCGACCAGATCCTGCTCGGGCGATACGCGCTGCGCGAACAACCGCTGCTCGCGCGCGAGATTGGCGTTGGCGAGCGTCAGACGCGCGCGCGAGGCGGCGACCTCTCCCTTGAGCTGCGCCGCCTCCCGGCTTTCGATCACCGCGATCGTCTCGCCGCGGCCGACCGTCTGGCCGAGGTTGCGGGTGAGCGCCACCACCCGGCCCGAGATCGCGGCGGACACCACCTGCGTCGCCTGCGGATCTCCCTCTACGATCGCAGGCAGCTCGATCGTGCCGACGCCGCCGACGCTGGGCCGGCCGATCTGCACGCCCGCCGCTGCGATCTGCTCGGTGGATAGCGTGACCGCCCCCTCCTCGGCATGGCCGCCTACCTCCTCCTGGTGCCCGGCTTCCGCACCATGCGCCTCCTTCGCGCTTTCGCCGGCGCCACCGTTGCAGGCGGCCAGGAACAACGCCAGCGACAGCGCACCGGTGAACGAGATCGTCTTCATCATTTGATTTCCCCCACCGGCGCGGGAGCGGTCAGCCGCTCGAGGCGCGCGCGGGCGTTGTGATAGTTGGCGAGCGCATCGATCGCGGCGACCCGCGTCTCCGCCAGCGTCCGCTCGGCATCGAGGAGGTCGAGTTGGCCGAATTTGCCCTCGCGGTAGCCGATCCGGGCGATCCGCGCGGCCTCCTCCGCCGCGGCGAGCGCAGGCCCGGCGGCGGCACGCGCGGCGATCACGGCATTGTCCGCATCGGCTGCGGCATCGGTGATCGCCTGCTCGACATCGAGGATCGTCACGCGCCGCTGTGCATCCGCCCGGCTACGCTCGGCACGCGCCTGCGCAACCGCCGCCTGCCCGCTGTTAAAGAGCGGGATCGGGATCGAAAGGGCGAGAACGGCGGCGGTGTCGTTCGTCGCCTCCAGCCGCCTGAGCGCCGGCCCGATGTTGAGGTCGGGCACGCGATTGGCGCGCGCCAGCCTTATGCCCGCATCGGCCACCGCCAGATCGGCGTCTGCCGCGGCCAGCGCCAGCGTGCCCGTCGCCTGAAAAGCCTGCGCCGGTCCATAGGCTGCGGGGAGGCGCTCGAGCATGGCCGCGTCCAGCGTGCCGATCGATTGCCCGACCCGCCGCAGCAGGTTCGCCCGCGCCGCTTCGGCCAGCCGCGCCTGCCGTTGGGCATTGGCCTCCGCATTGATCCGCACCACTTCGGCGCGCTGCTGTTCCAGCGGCGAGGCTCGCCCAGCCTGCACCCGCACGCTTGCCCCGCGCAGCGCCTCGCCGGCGATCCGCGCTTGCTCGCGCGCCACGCCTGCGCGGCGTTCGGCCGCCACCGCCTCTATATACAGCCGGGTGACTTCCGTCCGAACGTCGGCCGCCGCGATCGCTGCCTGCAATTCGGCGCGCGAAAGCGCCGCCCCCGCCACCGCGCGCCGGGCACCGCGCTTGCCGCCCAACTCGAGGGGAAACGCCACGCCCACGGTGGTCTCGGTGCTGCGCAAGCCGCGGAACGGCCCGCTGCCGGCAATGTTTTCGATCTGTCCCTGAAAGACGGGATTGGGTCGCAAACCGGCAACGGTGCTCGCCGCCTGCGCTGCCGTCACCCCGGCCGACGCCGCATCCACCGCCGGGGCGGATCCACCCGCTGCGGCGATCGCCTGATCCAACGTATATAAGGGCGCTGGCGCGGATACTGCAGACGAACCGTTTTGCGCCTGCGCCAGCGTGGCGCAAGACGCGGCGGCCAGCATGGCCGCGAACATTCTTTGCATCGCTCGAAATCCCAACGTGCGGCGTCAGGCCGGAAATCCGGCCGGGCGGCTTGCGTCAGGCGTTGGGGGGCCTCTGCGCCGGATCTACGGAACCGGATGGCGGCGTAAAGTCTTGCCCGGCGATTGGCATCTGCCCCACCGCTGCCGACGCCGCCTCAAGATCGGCCGTGCTCGGCATGCCGAAAACATGGGCATGACAGGCGCCATGATGATGCGGGACACCCTTATCGGGCTCCACATCGGACGAACCGTCCGCACCGTCGTGATCCAGCCCGCCGCACGCCGTGGAAGACGATGCGGACTCCACGGAAACATACTCGCGCGCATGCGCGGTCGTCGTTGCCAAAAGCGACAGCACGATCAGCAGAAGAAAGGACCAGTTGCGTGCCATACGAAGGACATCCTAAATTGAAACCTTCGCAATGTCATCCGGGAACGCGAGGAAATGCCTGCTGATGGTCGGCAACGGCGGAATCCTGTCGCCGGTGATTTCATGCGGCGATCCGGCGGCATCTTGTCCCGCTGGCCGGGCGATGCGCAGCATGCGAGGGCCGACGCTGCATCAAAGTCGATACATGTTGCCAGCCAACCGGGCCATGATGAAGATTATAGAAGCCGCTAACGCAGGACAGCAGAAGATGGCCAACGCCTCGATCGCCGCCGATATCGCCTATTCCGGCGCGGCGCAGCCAAGGGCCCCCGCCGCGGCGCGCGCCAGACTCGATAATATCGATGCGCTGCGCGGCTTTGTGATGGTCCTCATGCTGCTCGACCATCTGCGCGAGACATGGCTCGTCTATTACCCGGTCGCCGATCCTTTCGATGCGCGCACCGCGCTGCCCGCGATCGGCTTCGCACGTTTCGCGGTCAGCTTTTGCGCGCCGATCTTCGTCGCGCTCACCGGGCTCGGCGCCTATCTCTTCAGCATCAACCACACGACCCGCGAGACCACCGAGTTCCTCGTGAAGCGCGGGTTGCTGCTGGTCGCGATAGAGTTGTGCTTCCTTTCGCCACTCTACTGGGGGATCGTGCCGCAGCCGACCTTCTGGCTGCAGGTGATCTGGGCGATCGGCCTGTGCATGATCGCGCTGGCCGGGCTGATGCGGCTGCCGCATGCGGCGCTGATCGCGCTGGGTCTGGTTATCGTCTGCTTCCACAATCTGCTCGACCCGATCCGTTTGGCGCAGGGTGATCCCCTGTTCCCGCTGTGGGCGATCCTTCACCAGCGCGACGCCTTCGCTTTGCCCTTCGGCTTCGTCGCCAAGACGACCTATCCGCTGTTGCCCTGGCTCGGCGTGATCCTGCTCGGCTTCGGCATCGGGCCGTGGTTCCGCCCCGACGTCACGCCCGAGACGCGACAGCGGCGCCTGCTAACGCTGGGTTTCGGCATGATCGCCGCCTTCGTGGCGCTGCGCTACCTCAACGTCTATGGCGACAAGCCGTGGTTCGTCGTGGAGGGGGATCCGGTGCGGACGCTCCTCAGCTTCATCTCGATGACTAAATATCCGCCGTCGCTCCTGTTCCTGCTCCCGACCCTGGGCGGCGGCGCGCTCCTGCTCGTGCTGTTCGAACGGATCCGGGATTCAGGCCTGGTCGCGGCACTTGCGGTATTCGGCGGCGCACCGATGTTCTTCTACCTGCTCCACCTCTCCGTACTTCGTATCTTCTACCACAGCGCGCTCGCCATTTTCGGGCCAAGCCACGGTACGAGCTACGGCTTCGACAATTACTACTGGGTATGGCTCTGGTACGTCGCGCTCCTCGTGCCGCTCTATATCCCGACGGCCTGGTATTCGCGACTGAAGCGCCGCCGCCGTGACATCGCCTGGTTGAGGTATTTCTAATGGCGACGCGATCTGCCAGCCCCGCCGTGACCGCCCTTCGGGACGATCAGCTGCCGCAGGCGCTGGCGCTGTCGCAGCAACTGGCCTGGCCCTATCGGCTGGAGGACTGGGCGTTCGCCCACCGGCTGGGCCACAGCTACGGCGTGGAGATCGACGGATCGCTTGTCGGGACTGCGTTGTGGTGGCCCTACGGCGATGATTATTCTTCCACCGGCATGATCATCGTCTCGCCGGATGCCCAGCGGCGGGGCATCGGCGCGGCGATGATGGATGCGCTGCTTGCCGATTCCGCCGGCCGGGCGATGATCCTCAACGCCACGGAGGAGGGGCGGCCGCTTTACGAACGCCTCGGCTTCCAAGCCTATGGCACCGTTCACCAGCATCAGGCGATACTGGCGGAAGCGCCCGAAATTCCCGCTAACGACCTGTCGATCCGCGATTTCGCGCCCGGCGACCTGTCCGTGATCCGAGCGTTCGATAGGCTCGCTGCCGGCATGAACCGTGACGCGCTGCTCGATGCTTTATTCGCAGTGGGCGACGTGTTGGTCGCGGAATGTGAAGGCAAGCTTGTCGGCTACGCCTGCTCGCGGATCTGGGGGCGCGGTGTCGTGATCGGGCCGGTGGCTGCGATAGACGAGCATGTCGCGCGCGTATTGATCGCCACGTCGGCGCGCCGTCATCCCGGCGCGTTCGTACGGATCGACGTCACGCTGTCCAGCGGCCTGTCGCCGTGGCTCGAGGCGCTCGGCCTGCCGAACGTCGGCGCGGTGGCGATGATGGCGCGGGGCGGCAGGCCACCGGTCAGCGAACAGGCGACCCTCTTCGCGCTTTCCAATCAGTCGCTGGGTTAATTTCGGAAAGATATTCATGTCGACCCCCATCCCCGAGCCCGCCGCGCAGACGACGCTGGCGTCGATCGAAACGCCAGCACTCCTGCTCGATGTCGCCAAGCTCGACCGAAACGTCGATCGTCTGACGCGACGGCTCTCCGCGTTCGACGTCACCTTCCGGCCGCATGTGAAAAGCGCGAAGTCGATCGACGTAGCGCGGCGGCTGTTCCCCGGCGGGTCGGGACCGATCACCGTCTCGACGCTCGCCGAGGCGGACTATTTCGCGGATCATGGCATCAGCGACATCACCTATGCGGTCGGCCTCGCGCCTGAAAAGATCGGCCGCGCCCGGGCCTTGGTACGGCGCGGCGTCGACCTGTCCGTCCTGATCGATTCGATCGGCCAGGCGGAAGCGCTGGCGCAGGCGGCGGCGGACGGTGGCGCGATGCCCGCGGTGCTTATCGAGATCGATTGCGACGGGCACCGCGGCGGCCTGCTGCCTGACGACCCCATGCTGGCGACGATCGCGGACCGGCTCCGGCAGGCAGGTGTCGCATTGCGCGGTGTGTTGACGCACGCCGGCGAATCGTACGGCGCGCGCGGCGGCATCGGGCTTGAGGAAGCCGCGGAGGGCGAACGCGCCGCCGCGGTCGCCGCCGCCGATCTACTGCGGCGCCAGGGACATGCAGTGCCCGTCGTCAGCGTCGGCTCCACCCCCACAGCGCATTTTGCGCGCAATCTCGACGGCGTGACCGAAGTGCGCGCCGGCGTGTTCATGTTCTTCGATCTGGTGATGCATGGTATCGGCGTGTGCTCCACCGATGATATCGCTTTGTCCGTGCTGGCAACGGTGATCGGGCATCGACCCGAGAAGGGCTGGATCCTGATCGATGCCGGCTGGATGGCGATGTCGCGCGATCGGGGCACGCAAAAGCATCCGGTGGACCAGGGCTACGGCCTGGTCTGCGCGGTTGATGGGACGCCGTTGCCCGACCTGATCGTCGGCGATGCCAGCCAGGAACATGGAATCATCATCGTTCGCCCGGGCAGCGGCGCGACATTGCCCGACCTGCCCGTCGGCGCGCGCGTTCGCATTTTGCCGAACCACGCCTGCGCCACGAGCGCGCAGCATGAAACCTATCGCGTGCTCGACGGCGGGGGCGAGACGGTCGCCGCGGTCTGGCCGCGCATGCGGGGTTGGTGAGATGCCCGCGTTTCCCGTCGACTTTCCGCACGCCGGCGGTCTGGCGCGGCCGGGCGGCCACTACAGCCATGTCGCACGCTCGGGCGATCTGATCTTCACCGCCGGGCAGCTCGGCATTCGTCCGGACGGTTCGCATACCAGCGATCTTCCGTTCGAGGAGCAGGCGCGTCAGGCGCTCGCTAACATGCTCGAAGCGGTGCGGGCGGGCGGGGCCGCTTTGGAAACCATCGTAAAGGTCACCGCCTATATCGTCGGCGTCGAGGCATGGCCGCGCTTCAACGCCGTCTATGCCGAGGTGATGGGCGATCACCGCCCGGCGCGCACCGTGGTTCCGGTGCCCATGCTTCATTATGGCTATCTCGTCGAGATCGACGCGGTAGCCGCACGCATAGTGGAATAAGCCATGAAGATGCATTCCTATTGGCTCGACACCGCACCGCCCTTCGCCGCCGCCGCGCCGGGGGGGCCGGAAGGGACAGCCGATGTGGCGATCATCGGTGGCGGTTTCACCGGCCTGTCCGCCGCGCTCGCGCTCGCGAAGAAAGGCGCGAGCGTCGTCCTGCTGGAGGCGGATCGCGTCGCGGGTGCCGCCTCCGGGCGCAACGGCGGCATGTGCAACAACGGCTTCGCGCAGGACTATTACGGTCTGTCGAACGTGCTCGGGCAGGAACGCGCCGCCCTCCTCTACAAAGCCTTCGACGCCGGTGTGGACAAGGTGGAGTCGATCGTCAGGGAAGAGGGGATCGACTGCTATTTTCAACGCGTCGGCAAGCTCAAGGTCGCAGCGAAGCCCGAGCATTATGACAAGATCATGCGATCGCACGCCTTGCTCGTGAAACAGGGCGTCGATCCGGAAACCCGACTGATCCCGCGATCCGAGTTGGGTGACGAGGTCGGCACGGACTGCTATTATGGCGGCATGCTCTATCCCAAGAGCGCAAATATGCACATGGGGCTTTACGGGCAGGGCCTGGCCGAAGCCGCGGCGCGGCGTAGCGCGCGTATCTATCAGAATAACCCGGTGACCGGGCTGCGCCGGTTGAGCGGGCAGGTGCATGAGGTGACGACGGCACATGGCAGCGTTCGCGCAAACCAGGTGCTGCTCGCCACCGGCACGTCGCGGATCGGGCCGCTCGGCTGGTTCAAGCGGCGGATGATCCCGGTCGGCGCGTTCATCATCGCGACCGAGCCGCTTTCGACCGAACAGCTCGACCGGCTGACGCCGCGCCGGCGCAACATCACCGACACACGCAACTTCGTCAGCTATTTCCGGGCTCTACCGGATAACAGGCTGCTGTTCGGGGGACGCGCGCGCTTCTCGTCGCGAAGCGATCCCGCTTCGGACGCCAAGAGCGGGGCGATCCTGCGCCAGTCGATGGTCACGGTGTTCCCTGAATTGGCGGATACCCGGATCGATTATTGCTGGGGCGGCATGGTGGACATGACGCAGGACCGCCTGCCCCGCGCCGGCGAGCGCGACGGCCTGTTCTACTCAATGGGCTACAGCGGCCACGGCACCCAGATGGCGACCTACATGGGCGCGTTCATGGCCGAGGTGCTCGACGGGCGCGCCGACCTCAGCTTCCTGGATCGCGGCGAATGGAAGGGCATCCCCGGCTATTTCGGAACGCCCTGGTTCCTCCCCTTCGTCGGCGCCTACTATCGCTACCAGGACAAAATCCGCTGACACGCCGTTGCCACATAAACTGCGGTCGCCGATGACGTTATTGTGGCACTCTTCCGCGAACGACGACGTAATCGGCACTCTTATGCGATTCAGCGCGCTAGTCTCCCGGAACCGGCCATAACGCAGCGCATGTCGGCGGAGGATGAGTAGATCTCGATGACGGGCGCAACTTCCATGGACGTATCGCGCCGCGCCCTGCTCGGCGGGCTGGCAGCGGGCTTGGCGGCGAGCGGCGTGCGGGCCGCGCCGTCGACGCCAAGGCACGGCGGCAGCATCCGCGTCGCCAGCATCGCCACGTCGACCGCCGACACGCTCGATCCGGCGAAGGGCAACAACTCCACCGACTATATGCGGCACTATATGCTGTACAGCGGCCTGACCCAGTATGACGGGCAGCTGCGCGGACGGCCCGGTCTTGCCGAGCGGATGGAAACCCGCGACAACGTTAACTGGTCGATCCGTCTGCGACGCGGCGTTCACTTTCACAACGGCAAGCCGCTCTCTGCCGAGGATGTCGTCTGGTCGCTGATGCGCCACCGCGATCCCAAGACCGGATCGAAGGTGGCGAACATCGCCGAACAATTCGCCGGCGCGCGCGCCACCGGCCCGCTCGACCTTCAGGTCCGCCTTACCGGACCGAACCCCGAATTGCCGGCCATTCTTGCCGGCTCGCATTTCGTGATCATCGAGAACGGCCGTCGTGATTTCAGTACCGCCAACGGCACCGGCCCCTACATCTGCCGCGCCTTCGCGCCGGGCATTCGCACGGTGGTTACCCGCAACCCCAACTATTGGAAACCGGGCCGTCCCTACCTCGACCGGATCGAACTGATCGGCATTTCGGACGAGATCTCACGCGTGAACGCCTTGCTTTCGGGCGATGTCCAGATGATCAACGCCGTCAGCCCCGGCTCGGTCAAGCGAGTCCGCGCGTCGGCCGCGCACCAGTTGATGGAGACGCCGTCCGGCATCTATACCGACCTGATCATGCGGGCGGACAATCCGGTCACCAGCAACCCGGATTTCATCCTGGCGATGAAATATCTGACGGATCGCGAGCTCATCAAGCGCGCGCTGTTTCGTGGCTATGCGACGATCGGCAACGATCAGCCGATCCCGCCCTTCCATCCGATGTACAATTCGAACATCCCGCAACGCCCCTTCGATCCGGAGCGCGCGCGGTTTCATCTCCGCAAGGCGGGCCTGCAAAACGTCCGGTTGCCGATCTACGTTTCGCAGGCGGCCAACGCCTCTGTGGATATGGGCTCCATCCTGCAGGAACATGCCGCACAGATCGGCCTTAAGCTCGCGGTCAATCGCGTGCCGGGCGACGGCTATTGGGCGACGCACTGGATGAAGCATCCGCTGACCTACGGCAACAACAACGCGCGCGCGACGGCGGACCTTACCTTCACGCTAAACTATCAGTCGCAGGCTGCGATGAACACGACGGGGTGGCACAACCCGCGCTTCGACCGTTTGCTCGCAGAGGCACGCGCAAGCACCGATATTGCCCGACGCAAAGCCATTTTCGGCGAGTTGCAGTGGCTGGTGCACGAATATTGCGGCGTCTCCATTCCAGCCTTCATCACATTGCTGGATGGCTACGACCGCCGCCTGAAGGGTCTGTTCCCGATCCCGCTGGGCGGCTTCATGGGCTATACCTTCGCCGAATATGTCTGGTGGGACGCATGAGCGGTTCAGCATCCGCACAACGGCCCACGTGGATCGCGCCGCTGCGACTGATCGCTGCACGGATCGGCGCCGCGTTGCTCACGCTGCTGCTCGTCTCGATGGTAATCTTCGCGATCAGTGGCCTGCTTCCCGGAGATGCCGCGCAGGAGGCGCTGGGCCAGGGCGCCACCGCCGGGCAGATCGCCGCGCTACGTCACGAAATGGGCCTCGATCAGCCGGGGCCGGTGCGCTACGTGCGCTGGCTGGGCGGCATCGTGAAAGGTGATCCGGGAACGTCGATCGTTGCTAATCAGCCGGTCAGCAAGATCATCTCGGAACGGTTGCCCAACACGTTGAGGCTGGCCGCGCTGACCTCGATGGTCGCGGTGCCGCTGGCCTTTCTGATCGGCGTCTTCTCGGCGATCGCGCGGGGCCGCAGGCTGGATCGCGCGTTGAATGTCCTGACGCTGTCGATGGTCGCGCTGCCCGAATTCCTCGTCGCCACGCTGGCGGTGCTGCTGTTTGCGGTGAAGCTGCGCTGGCTCCCCTCGATCGCGCTCGTGCCGCAGGAGCCGACGCTTGGCGAATTCCTGCGTGCCTATACCATGCCGGTGATATCGCTGGCCGTGATCGTGGTGGCGCAGATGGCCCGCATGATCCGTGCCGCCATTATCGCTGAGCTAGACCGGCCCTATGTGGAGATGGCCCGGCTGAAGGGGGTCAGGCCCGGCCGGCTGATCTTCCGACACGTGCTGCCCAATGCGATCGGCCCGATCGTCAACGCGATGGCCCTCAGCCTCTCCTATCTGTTCGGCGGCGCGATCATCGTCGAGACGATCTTCAGCTACCCCGGCCTCGCGAGCCTGATGGTCAACGCCGTCACCTCTCGCGACATGCCCCTCCTGCAGGCTTGCGCCATGATCTTTTGCGCCACGTATCTCCTCCTCGTGCTGATCGCCGACACCGTCGCGATCCTCGCCAATCCGCAGCTGCGCAAAGGATGAGGGCGATGCTCCACGCCGCTCGGCGCCTTCCGCTGTCCGGCAAGATCGGCCTGGCGATCGTTCTGTTCTGGCTAATGGTGGCGTTGATTGGCCCGTTCATCGCCCCTTACACGCCCGGCGCTTTCGTGAGCGAGGAGGTGTTCGCGGGCTCGAGCGGCAAGTTCTGGTTCGGCAGCGATTTCCTCGGGCGTGACGTGCTCAGCCGGCTGCTGGTCGGCGCACGCTTCACCGTCGGGCTGTCGGTGCTGGCGGCCACGCTCGCCTGTGCCACCGGAACCGGCCTCGCGCTCACCGCCGCCGTCGGCCCGCGCTGGGTGGACGAACTGCTTTCGCGCGCGATGGATACGATGATCTCGATCCCCGGCAAGGTCTTCGCGCTGGTCATGGTCGCGGCCTTCGGGTCCTCGCTCATGCTCCTCACGCTTATCGTCGCGATCACTTATGTGCCCGGCAATTTTCGCATCGCCCGGTCGCTCGCCGTGGGCCTCGCCCGGCTCGATTACGTCGAGGTGGCACGGGCGCGTGGCGAGGGACGGCTGCACTTGGCACTGGTCGAAATGCTGCCCAATATGATCCGTCCTCTCTTCGCGGACATCGGCCTGCGTTTCGTCTTCATCGTGCTGCTGCTCTCCGGCTTGAGCTTTCTCGGCCTCGGCCTCCAGCCGCCAGACGCCGACCTCGGCTCGCTGGTTCGCGAGAATGTCTCGGGGCTGGGCGAGGGCGCGCTCGCCGTTCTCGTACCGGCGCTGGCGATCGCCAGCCTGACCGTCTCGGTCAACCTGCTGATCGATGCCGCGACGCAAGGGAAAGCACGATGACAACCCCGTCGCACGTCGATGTTCGCGACCTGTCTGTCACCGTTCGCCGGCCGGACGGTACGCTGTTGCGCATCGTCGACAGCGTCTCCTTCTCGATACCGCGCGGCGAGGTGCTGGCACTGATCGGTGAATCGGGATCGGGCAAGACCACCATCGCGCTGTCGCTGATGGGCTATGCGCGTGGCGGCGCGGTGATCAGCGGGCAGATCCGCGTAGGCAACGCCTCGCTGGATGGTGTCGGCCCCGCAAGCTTGGCGGCGCAGCGCGGAAACCGCATCACCTATGTCGCGCAAAGCGCCGCGGCGGCGTTCAACCCCTCGCGCCGCATCATCGATCAGGTAATCGAACCCGCGCTGATCCACCGCACCGCCGCCGCCCCCGCCGCGCGGGAGCGTGCGATCGGGCTTTTCCGGGCGCTCGCGCTGCCCACGCCTGAGACGATCGGGGAGCGCTATCCCCACGAACTTTCCGGCGGCCAGCTTCAGCGGCTGATGGCGGCGATGGCGCTTATCACCAAGCCCGATGTGGTGATCTTCGATGAGCCCACCACCGCGCTCGATGTCACGACACAGGTCGAGGTGCTGCAGGCTTTCCGCCGCGTGTTCCGCGAGGAAGGCGCGACAGGAGTCTATGTCTCGCACGATCTCGCCGTGGTCGCGCAGATGGCGGATCATATCCTGGTACTCAACGGCGGAAAGGTGCGCGAGCAGAATAGCGCCGCAACCCTCATCGCCGAACCGCAGGATGATTATACGCGCATGCTGATGAGCGCGGCGCAGCCCGTCGTGCAGGCCATCACGCCGCCGGCGCCCAAGGCAGCCACGCCACTGCTCGAGATCGATGGCATCTTCGCCGGCTACGGCCCCATCGACCGCGAGGGCAGACCCGCCAATCCGGTCCTGAGCGCCGTCAGCCTCTCGATCGGCAAAGGAGCGGCGCTCGGCGTGATCGGTGAATCCGGATCGGGCAAGTCTACCGTTGCCCGCGTCGTCGCCGGCCTGTTGACACCGACCGCGGGCACCGTGTCGCTGGATGGCGAAGTGCTCGCGCCGACGCTGGCGGAACGAACGCGCGAGCAGCTTCGGCGCGTGCAGATCGTGTTCCAGAACGCCGACGTCGCGCTGAATCCGGCGCACAGCGTCGGCGAGATTCTCGCGCGGCCTTTGCGCTTCTATCATGGGAAGACAGGGGCGGACGCCCGCCGCCGCGTCAACGAATTGCTCGATCTTACCCGCCTGCCCTCATCGGTTATCGACCGGCGTTGCGGCGAGCTTTCCGGCGGGCAGAAGCAGCGGGTGAACCTCGCCCGCGCGCTCGCCGCCGAGCCGGACATCATATTGTGCGACGAGGTCACCTCCGCGCTCGATACGGTGGTGCGCGGGGCGATCCTCGACTTGCTAGGCGATCTGCGTCGCGATCTCGGCCTCGCCTATCTCTTTATCAGCCACGATATCGCGACGGTGAAGGCGCTCTGCGATGAGATCGTCGTGTTCTACAAAGGCACGCGCGTGGAGCATGGCACGAGCGACGCCTATGCCGCGCCGCCCTATCATCCCTATACCGAGTTGCTGATCACTTCGGTCCCCGAATTGCGCCCCGGCTGGTTGGCCGACTATCCTTACCAGCCTGTCGCGCCTGTGGCCAATGTGACTCAGTCTTCCGATATTTGCCGCTTTCTTCAGCGCTGTCCGAGGTCGCGGCAGGGGTTGTGCGATATCGCGGCACCACCACTGCGTACGCTCGAAAACGGCAGCCGCATTCTATGCCACCTCGATACATCCGAACTTGCGCATTGAATAAGGCTTGACGTCTTTCGGTCATGGGGGCGCTTCAATAGGCAAACCGACGTAGTACCCGCTCGAAACAGCTAGGGCGGCGGCCGCCTGTCTTAGATTAGCATCAACTATTTGCTGCCGCGGAAATTTCTGCTTTTTTCATTCACGCTTAACGAACGTTTTCTGACTTGGGAGACCTTAGAGTACGAATATGAACCTATTATCGATCGGTTGATCGTGACCGAAGCTTTCACGTTCGCGCTTTTTCACCTGATTGTCGGCTTGCTCGTGGGTACATGAAAGCGGCCAAACATTTTCCGCTTTCATCGGCCTTTAAGTGTTGCCGATCCCGCTAAATACAACGCCGTGCTCGCGATTATACAGCTTTAAAACGGGATTATCGTGACGGCGGGTCAGGAATGTGGTGCCGGTCACATGACACGAACCTGTGACCCCCGCACTAAGAAGGCATAAAAGGCGAGGAAAGAAAGCTATATAAATCGGCAATTCGATACTGGTACTGCTACCTCGACCTGTGATGACCCACGTGATCCCAAAATATGCATAAGCTCGTGTCGGGGCTAATCCCTGGCGCAAGCGCTTTGGCGTGGAGAAGTCCGAAAAGGCGACCTGCGCTATATCCGCGACAGCCCGTCGAGCGACGTCCAAAACCTCCACGGACAGCGCATCGGCGGCATTGCACGCGTTGGCGACGTCGCAGGCGGACTGCGCGCGCCGCAGTGTTTTTGTTCGCCGACCGAAAGCCCGCTCGTTTGACATGTTTGAATAATCTGTTCAGATAACTTTGCCTTTCCTTACGCGGTGAGGCCATATGATATCTATACCTGATGATAACAGGCGACGTGCCTTCTCGGTGTGGTTGCGCACCGGCAGGCTGTCATTGGTAGCTGAAGACGGAATTGAGCGTAAGTTCAATCCCTGGCATGATCCAGCGAACGGCAGATTCACTTTTGCCGGAGCAGGACGACATTTCAGCGCCGGCGCGGTCAGTCGTGCCGGTGTCGGTGAACCATCTTTCATATCCGCAAGACGTCACGAGCCAGGAAAACTGCCAGTAAGGACTGGGTCCATCGCGAAAACGCGAAGCACCGAACCTGCCCAAAATAGCCGCTCGTACGTCGGCTTTATGAGGAAGCGGTGGAACGCCGCAACCTGGCCGTCACTCACTTCAATCCAACTCGGTTGCC
This sequence comes from uncultured Sphingomonas sp., assembly GCA_913775025.1. Classification (GTDB taxonomy): domain Bacteria; phylum Pseudomonadota; class Alphaproteobacteria; order Sphingomonadales; family Sphingomonadaceae; genus Alterirhizorhabdus. The sequence goes on from CAJYJW010000100.1 coordinate 19,652, forward strand.
AAGTTTGCCCGTGGTGCGGCTGAAGGTATGTATGATACCGCAGTCGACACAGCCGAAATCACTTACTCGGCATTGACCACAAGCCAGCTTACGACCGCCATTAGCGCCGGGCGAGCGCTCGCGGGCAAAATCGATGCTATAGTTGCGGCCGAAGATATACCGGCGCGTGTTCAGATGTCTCGCGCTACTGATGCCATTGCCCATGTGTCGGCACGTGATCTCGGTCGCGCGACGGGGGAGGCGGTAGGTAACGTCGCGCTGGTAGTTGCACCGGGAGCAGCACTGTCCAAAGCCTCCACTCTTCGCCGACTTCGGGTTGAAGGGCCGCGTGGGGTAACTTACGAACCGCTTGAAATGCACTGGGTGAAGGAGAATCTTGGTCGCGATAGTCCTGCAAAGCGTTACAACGACGGGCACCCGGTGCACGGCCCAACCAAGCGCCCACACTGATGCGCACGATGCCAAATGGTTCAAAACGTCCGGTGAAGTTCGACGGCGTACAAAATGGATACTTTATCGATCGAAAGGTATCAATCCGAGATCAAGCTAGGGCGCGAGCACAAGTGTTACGGCAGTCAGAAGCGTTAGCGGAGCAAGGCTTGATCGGTATATATGAGGTCCCAAATCAAATGCAGCGGGTCAAGGCTGCAAGGCTGTTTAAAAAGATGAAAGTGCGTAACATCAAGGTAAGGATAGTCGAGACATGATTTCGATGCAGATTGCGCGCTTGATCGCAAACATCGTCTTATTCTTTGACCTTAGCGATGACGATATTCTAAATCCCGACGTGGAGGTTCAAGAGATGGAATCACTTGGGCCGACCTCCAGGCGCTAGACAAAGTGTTCCTTCGTGAGCTTGTCAATGCGTTCGAGGTGATCGCACCTGAATATAGCGGGAAGTCACAAGAAGTTGTTCGTCGTTTAGCGCATAGCTTTTTTCTCGAGGAGGTAATTGCAGCGGACGATCCTGTCCGGCTCGCAGCGTTGGAGGCAAGGCGCGACGCGGAAGATTAATGATATGGGGAACATTGCTGG
>CAJYJW010000101.1 GCA_913775025.1 uncultured Sphingomonas sp.
TTGTCGGTCCGCCAGTCCTTGGCGAGTTCGACCGCGGCGCGCAGCAGCTGGCCGTTGTGCTGCTCCAGCTTTCGCTCCAGCCGCTCGAAGAGGGTGAAAGCATCGGCGGTTGCGCCGGCAAAGCCACCGATCACCGAGCCATCGCCCAAGCGACGCACCTTGCGCGCGTTCGGCTTGATGACGGTGTTGCCCAGCGAAACCTGCCCGTCGCCCGCCACCACCACCCGGTTCCCACGGCGCACCGACAGGATCGTCGTTCCGTGCCACCCAATCTTGTCTGCCATCATGCTCCCCAACCGTACGGCGATCATATGGGAAGGTGGCCCGCTCCATGCAATCGCTCCGGCTTTGTCCCGTTCGCACGAACGTTGGTGAATAGATAAGTGGCGGTATGTCGGCTTAGATAAGCCACCTGAAAACGATGTTTCCGCGCGTCACGAAGATTACATACTGTTCATCAGCGATTAATCGTACGACTAAGGTTTCATTGCGGCGTGGATATTGGCCTGTGGCAACTCTGCAACAGGCGCTTGTCGAACTTGCTGCGACGCAACGACAGGCTGGAACTGGCGCGCGACCCGTCTATTCAGCCCCAGCATATTCAAACCGGAGCCACCTTTATGAAGAAGACACTCTTCGCCCTCGCCACCCTGGGTGTCGTCGCCGCCGCCGCGCCGGCGTCCGCGCAGGTCGTCAACAACACCAGCTTCCGCGGCTTCCGTGCCGAGGCGCAGGTCGGTGGCGACCGCTTTCAGTCCCAGGGCGAGAGCAACAACAAGTTCGGCTACGGCGGCGCGATCGGTTTCGACGGCCAGATCGGCGACAAGATCGTGATCGGTCCGGAGGGCACCTACTGGCGGGCCAACAAGTGGACGTCGAATCAGACACCGGGCGTGCGTGGCGGCGTTGTCGACTACAAGTCGTTCGAGGAGTGGGGCGTCGCCGTGCGTGCGGGTTATCTCGTGACGCCGCAGGTGTTGGTGTATGGCAAGGCCGGCTACGCCAGCAATGAATATCGCAAGCTGTTCACCCCGGCGGCGGGCACCGGTGAACGCGGCTTCCGCGACACCGGCCGGACCGATGGTTATCAGGTCGGCGGCGGCGTCGAATATTCGCTGACCGACATGTTCTATGTGAACGGCGAATATAAGTACTCGAACTACGCCAACCACACCGCCCGTCAGCGCGCGCTGATCGGCTTCGGCGTTCGGTTCAAGCCGGGCCTCTGATAAGCCTCGCGGTTCATGAAAAAGGCCGGCCTCCCGATGGGAGACCGGCCTTTTTCTGTATTCGAGGTAAATCGTCGCCGCCCTGACGCCGGATACGACAGGCATCGTGAGCCGTCGTTCAAACGGCGCACCCGAAATCGCAAGAATGGGATGAGACGACTGGGAGAAGGGTGGGAACTGGTCGGGGCGACAGGATTCGAACCTGCGACCCCCAGACCCCCAGTCTGATGCGCTACCAGGCTGCGCTACGCCCCGACCAAGGATGCGGCCTGTAGGCGTCCGGGCGCGGCTTGGCAAGCGCCGTCGCGCCGGTATCGTGGCGCGGCTGCGCCATTGCGTGACGTGGGGCGACCGTGATACGCGCCGCGCGATCAAACGGCCGTGTCATGGCCCGCAGCTTCCAGGAAGCCACACTCCCGATGTTCATCTCTCCCGCATACGCCCAGGCCGCCGGCGCCGCCCAGCCCGGTGGCGCCGCCGCGATCATCATGCAGATGGCGCCGCTGCTCGTCATCTTCGTGGGCTTCTACTTCCTCATCATCCGTCCGCAGCAGCGCCGCGCCAAGGCGCATCGCGATCTGCTGATGGCGGTGAAGAAGGGCGACCAGGTCGTTACCGGCGGCGGGCTGCTTGGCAAGGTGACGCGGGTCGAGGAGGATGCGGTCGAGGTCGAGCTCGCGCCGAACATCCGTGTGCGTGCGCTGAAGTCCACCCTGTCCAGCGTGACGACGCCGGGCGCCGCCAAGCCCGCGAACGACTGACCCCGATGCTCGACTTTCCGCGCTGGAAGATCTGGTCGATCTGCCTCACCCTTCTGGTCGGCGTGCTGTTCGCCATTCCCAGCTTCCTGCCGGAGGCGACGGTGGCGAAGTTTCCGCCCGGCCTGCCCACGGCGCGGTTCAATCTCGGCCTCGATCTGTCGGGCGGCAGCCACATCCTGTTGGAAGCCGACACGACCGACCTTGCCCGCCAGCAGGTCGCCAAGATGGAGGAGACCGTCCGCGCCGAGATGCGGCGTGGCGATCCGCGCGTCGATATCGGCGACATCTCCACGGCGGGCGGGCGTCTCTCCTTCTTCGTACGGGACATCTCGCAGCTTGATGCCGGGGTGGAACGCGCGCGCACGCTCACCAATGCGGTGGGTGTGACCGGGCAGCGCGACTGGGACGTTTCGGTCGTCGATTCGACCCGCATCGTGATGACGCCCACCAAGGCCGGGCTTGCCTACGCCACCGACGAGGCGATGAAGGTCGCGGTCGAGGTCGTTCGCAAGCGCATCGACGAGCTTGGCACGCGTGAGCCGACGATCATCCGCCAAGGTGACGACCGGATCGTCGTGCAGGTGCCGGGCCTGCAGGATCCGGCGGCGCTGAAGGCGCTGCTCGGCAAGACGGCGAAGCTGGAATTCAAGCTGGTCGACCTTACCGCCGATCCCGCGCAGGTCGCGCAGGGGCGCGCGCCGGTCGGCAGCCAGGTGCTCCCCTATCTGGACAATCCGGCCGGCGGCCAGCGCATCGCCGTGCAGCGCCGCGCCATCCTGTCCGGCGACGAGCTGATCGATGCGCAGGTGGCGCGCGATCAGGACGGGCGGCCGGTGGTGTCGATCACGTTCAACTCGGCCGGTGGCCGCAAGTTCGCCCGCGTCACGCAGGAGAATGTCGGCAAGCCGTTCGCCATGATTCTCGACAATCAGGTGCTCTCCGCCCCCAATATCAACGAGCCGATCCTGGGCGGCAAGGCGCAGATCAGCGGCAACTTCAACGCCGACAGCGCCAACGCCCTCGCCATCGCGCTGCGGTCTGGCAAGCTGCCGGTGGCGCTGAAGGTGATTGAGGAGCGCACGGTCGGCCCTGACCTCGGCGCCGATTCGATCCGTTCGGGCGCCATCGCTGCGATCATCGCGACGGTGGCGGTGATCGCTTTCATGATCCTCACCTACGGGCGCTTCGGCGTCTATGCGACGGCCGCCGTGGTCATCAACGTGTTCGTCATCCTGGGCGTGATGGCGATCATCAACGCCACCCTCACCCTGCCCGGCATCGCCGGCTTCGTGCTGACGATCGGCGCGGCGGTGGACGCCAACGTGCTGATCAACGAGCGCATCCGCGAGGAGCAGCGGCGCGGCCGCAGCGTCATCCAGTCAGTCGAGATCGGCTATAAGGAAGCCAGCCGCACCATCTTCGATGCAAACGTGACGAACCTGATCGCGGCCATCATCATGATCATCTTCGGCTCGGGGCCTGTGAAGGGCTTCGCCGTTGTGCTCACGATCGGCATCGCCACGTCGGTGTTCACCGCCGTGCATTTCACCCGCATGCTAGTGGCGCTGTGGTTGCGCAAGCACCGCCCCGCCCACCTGAATATCTGAGGGGCATCCCATGCGCCTGCTGAGAATCGTCCCCGACAACACCAACATCAGCTTCGTGCGGCTGCGTTTCGTAGCGTTCGCCTTCACGATCCTGTTGACCGTGGCCTCGATCGGCCTGATCGCCACGCGTGGCCTGAACCTCGGCGTCGATTTCGTCGGCGGCCTGATGATCGAGGCGGGGTTCAGCCAGCCCGTCGAGCTCGATGAGCTACGCCAGACGGTCGGCCGGCTGGAGGTGGGCGAAGTGTCGCTCCAGCAGTTCGGCTCGCCCCGCAACATCGCGATCCGCCTGCCGCTGCCCCCGGGCGACGAGACGGCCAGCCAGGCGGTGGTGAAGCGGGTGCAGGCGGCCATCGCGCAGAAGCATCCCGATGTCAGCTTCCGCCGTGTGGATACGGTGTCCGGCCGCGTTTCGGGCGAGCTCATCCGCAACGGCGTGTTCGCGGTGCTGCTGGCGATCGCCGGCATCGCGGTGTTCACCTGGGCGCGGTTCGAGTGGCATTTTGGCGTCTCCACGCTGGTCGCCCTGTTCCACGACGTGATCGTGACGCTCGGCTTCTTCGCGCTGACCCGGCTGGAGTTCGATCTGAACGTGGTGGCCGCCATCCTCACGATCGTCGGCTACTCGCTGAACGACAAGATCGTGATCGACGACCGCATCCGCGAGAATCTCCGTAAATACCGCCAGATGGAGATTGGCGCGCTGATCGACCTCTCGGTCAACGAGACACTGCCACGCACCGTGATGACCACGCTGTCGATGGTGCTGGCGCTTGGATCGCTGCTGATCTTCGGCGGCGAGGTGATCCGGGGCTTCACCGCCGCGATGCTGCTGGGCATCGTGATCGGCACCTACTCCTCGATCTATGTCTCCTCCTCGCTGCTGATCGCGCTGGGGATCGACCGCTCGGCGCTGGCGAAGCGGTCTACCCCCGCGCTCGTGAACGAAAGCGGTGCTGAACGTGTCACCCGCCGGCCGGGCAACAAGGGCTGACATGCCGACGCTGGAGCGCGACGGCGGCGGCAACGGGCCGGTTGTCAACGGCTTTTCCGGCCGTGGCTTCCGCGTCGGCGATACGGTGTATCCGGATGGTTTGCAGTTGACCCCCTCGGCGGCGCTCGGCTGGACCGCCCCGATGCTCGACGCGCTCGCGGAGGCGGATGTCTCCGCCTTGCTGGATCCGTTGCCCGAATTCCTCCTGCTCGGCACCGGCGCGACACTGCGCCGTCCCTCAGCCGCGTTCGTCGCCGCGCTGGATGCGCGAGGCCTCGGCGTGGAGCCGATGGACAGCCGTGCCGCCGCGCGCCTGTGGGGCGTGCTTCGGGCGGAGGGGCGGCAGGTCGTCGCGGCACTGTTGCCGCTGTAACCGCTATCGCCGGGCGATCCCGGCCAGATGCGCGTAAAGCGATTCGGTGTTCGCCTCCCACGTGAAAGACGCAACCGCCGCCCGCGCATCGGCCTGTGATGGCGGATCGGCCAGGATCGCGTTGACCGCCGCCGCGATCGCCTGAGGATCGAGCGCGACCAGCCTGCCCGCCGCCGCCCGGTTCACGACATCGCGTGCCCCGCCGACATCGGCCGCCACCACCGGCGTACCGCAGGACAAGGCCTCTACCCACACGTTGGCCAGCCCCTCGGAGGAGGACGGCAACACCATCACGTCGGCCGCCGCGAACAAAGCGGGCAGCGCCTCATGCGGCAGCCCCCCCAGGAATCGCACCCGTTCGCCTAACCCCAATGCCGCGACGCGCCCCTCAAGCTCGGCGCGCGCCGGCCCCTGCCCCACGATCAGCAGCGTCGCGTCCGGTATCGACTGCAACGCATCGATCGCCAGCCGCTGCCCCTTGCGCTCGATCAGATAGCCGACGCTGAGCAGCAACGGCCCGGCGACGCCAAGCCGTTCCTTCGCGTCCGCACGATCGATGGGGGCGAACAGCGCGGCGTCTACGCCGGTATGATGCACGCGGATGCGGTCGGCCGGCAGGCCAAGCGCGATCATGTCCTGCCTGAGCGCACCGCTGACCGCGAGCAGCCCGCCCGCCGCCCGCCCGGCGGCGGTGCGGCTGGGGCGGGCGCTCGGGGTGCCGGTATCGATCAAGGCGCGCGGGTCCGACATTCATCATTGGGCCGGCCAGCCGGGGTGCGCGCACGCGATCGTCGCGGCCGGGCGGGCGGCGGGCGGGCTGCTCGCGGTCAGCGGTGCGCTCAGGCAGGACATGATCGCGCTTGGCCTGCCGGCCGACCGCATCCGCGTGCATC
>CAJYJW010000102.1 GCA_913775025.1 uncultured Sphingomonas sp.
CCCCACTAAGCTATTATCCGCTCAGCCTGTGGCCATGGCAGACGGCGATCAAGGCCGTATTTCTCGAACGGGTCGATATCGTCTCCAGCTACGAACGCGAGGTGCACAGCCCGACGCACGCGATGAAGCTGCCGTCGGTGATCGCGCTGCGTCAATATGTCCGCCCCTCGCAGCACCCCGCCTTCACCCGCTTCAACCTGTTCCTGCGGGATCGTTTCGCCTGCCAATATTGCGGCGTCACCCGCGAACTGACGTTCGATCATGTCGTGCCGCGCGCGCAAGGGGGGCGCACCACCTGGGAGAATGTCGCCACCGCCTGCGCGCCCTGCAATCTGCGCAAGGGGGGGCGCACGCCGCAACAGGCGAAGATGGCGCTGGCCGTGGCGCCGATCCGCCCGACCAGCTGGCAGTTGCAGGAACAGGGCCGCAGCTTCCCGCCCAATTATCTGCACCAAAGTTGGCGCGACTGGCTGTATTGGGATGTGGAGCTGGACGCGTAAGAAGCCGCCCGCTCCCCCCCCTCACGCGCCCGGCATCGTGCCTGGCCGCAGATACGGAAACATGTACGGCACATAATCCACCTTGCCGAGCGGGACGCCCTCGGCCCGCAGGATGGCGTAGGCGATCATCAGGTGGAAATAGAATTGCGGCAGCGCCCAGTCCCGCACGTAGCCGGCGGCCGTCACGTCGAAGATCATGCCCATCGGCAGATCGTGCGCGATCGGAGCGTCCTCCGCCATATCGAGGGCGTCCGGCGCCAGCGCATCGAGCATCGCGCGCGTCTCGTCGATCCGCGCGCGGGCGTCGGCCAGCGCTCCGGGGCGGTCGCCCCCATGCACGCCCTCGTCGCGCAGCGCGGCGATCGAAGGCGGAAAGGCCAGCCCCCTCAACCGATGCGCCGCCTCCCACGCCTGCACGCAGGCGAAGCGGATCTGGGTCGCCAGCGGAAACATGTCCGGCGCCAGGCGGGCGGACAGGATCGCCTCGCCGTCCGCCTTCTCCAGCCAGTCGGCAAGCGCGCCCAGCATCTGCCGGAACGTGGGGACGAGAAGTTCGGTCGGCGTCATGGCGCTGCCTTTCGTCCTGCCGGCGGGCCTCAGCCGCGCCCCTTCAATTCGCTGCCGGTCAGCCGCACGACGTGCAGCACATTGGTGGAGCCGGGGGTTCCGAAAGGCACGCCCGCCATCATGATGATGCGATCGCCCGCCTTCGCCAGATTGTGGCGCAGCGCCATCCGCTTCGACTTGCCGACCATCTCCTCGAAGCTGGCGACGTCGCGCGTGTGGACGGCATGCGCGCCCCACAGCAGGCCCGCGCGCCGCGCGGTCTCCAGCTTCGGCGTCAGCACCAGCAACGGCACCGAGGCCCGCTCGCGCGAGATGCGGCGCGCGGTCGAGCCGGAAGTGGTGAAGCAGATGATCGCGGCGGCCGATACCGTCCTGGCGATCGAGGAGGCGGCATCGGACAGCGCATCCGCCGTCGTCGGATCGGGCCGGGTCTCGGTGAAATGCAGGCGAGCGGCATAGCCGGGGTCGGACTCTACCGACACCGCGATCCGGTCCATCATCGCGACCGATTCCTCGGGCCAGCTGCCCGCCGCCGACTCGGCCGACAGCATCACCGCATCGGCGCCGTCATAGATGGCGGTCGCCACATCCGACACCTCGGCGCGGGTGGGCGTGGGGGCGAGGATCATCGATTCGAGCATCTGCGTCGCCACCACCACCGGGCGGCCCATGCGGCGCGCAGTCTCGATGATGTGCTTCTGCACCGGCGGCACCTTTTCCGGCGGACATTCCACGCCGAGATCGCCGCGCGCCACCATCACCGCGTCCGCCAGTTCGAGAATGCCCTCCAGCCGCTCGACCGCCGCCGGCTTCTCGATCTTGGCGAGAAGCGCCGCCTTGCCGCCGATCAGCCGCCGCGCCTCGGCCACGTCCTCCGGCCGTTGCACGAAAGAGAGGGCGATCCAGTCCGCCCCCTGCTCCAGCGCGAAGGCGAGGTCGGCGCGGTCCTTGCTCGTCAGGGCGGGCAGCGGCACCACCACATCGGGCACGTTCACGCCCTTGCGGTTGGAGAGAGCGCCGCCGACCTCGACCATCGTCTCGATCCGCTCCGCTGAGACCCGCACGACGCGCAACACCAGCTTGCCATCGTCCAGCAGCAGGCGGGTGCCCGGCTCCAGCGCCTCGAAGATCTCGCGGTGCGGCAGGTTGACGCGGGTGACGTCGCCGGGGGCGGGATCGCGATCGAGCACGAACGGCTCGCCCGTCACCAGCTGCACCACCCCGTTGGCGAAGGTGCCGACGCGCAGCTTCGGCCCCTGAAGGTCGAACAGGATGGTCGTGACCCGGCCCAGCTCCCGCTCCAGCCCGCGGATGGCGGATACGAGCGCCGCCTTGTCGGCATGATCGCCGTGGCTCATGTTGATGCGGAAGGCATCGGCCCCCGCCAGGAACAGGCGGCGGATCATCTCCGGCGAACTGCTCGCCGGGCCGAGGGTCGCAAGCACGCGGACCTTGCGCGCGCGCGGTGCAATATGGATCATCAGGGCTTCCTCAGGCGGCGGCTGTCACGGGATATCGCGACCGCATTTGCCCGCGCGGCGCGCGAAGGGCAACGACCGTAATGCCCATCCGCCCATCCGGTTGCGGAAAAGGCGATCCGGCGCTAAGGGGGCGCGGTTTTCTTGGAAGCGCGCATCCCGTAAAAGAGGCTTGATGGCAAAGGAAGAACTGCTCGAAATGCGTGGCAGCGTGGTGGAGCTGCTGCCCAACGCGATGTTTCGCGTACGGCTTGAGAACGACCACGAAATTCTCGGCCACACCGCCGGCAAGATGCGCAAGAATCGCATCCGCGTGCTCGTTGGCGACGACGTGCTCGTCGAGCTCACGCCCTATGATCTGACCAAGGGCCGGATCACCTACCGCTTCAAATAAGCGCATCGCCTGCCCGCCGGACCGCGTAAAGGGCGCGCATGACGCATCTTATCCTAGCCTCCGCCTCGCCGCGCCGCCTCGATCTGCTCGCGCGGATCGGCATCGTGCCCGATGCGGTGATGCCCGCCGAGCTTGACGAGACGCCGCTGGCCGGCGAACCGCCCGCCGGCCATGCCAAGCGGCTGGCCGCCGCCAAGGCCGACGCGGTAGCGGCCGCTCATCCTTACGCGATCGTGCTGGCCGCCGACACGGTGGTCGCCGCAGGCCGCCGCATCCTGCCCAAGGCGGAGGACGAAGCGACGGCGCGCGCCTGCCTCGCGCTGCTGTCCGGGCGGCGGCATCGGGTGTATACGGCGGTTACGCTGTTCGCGCCGGCCGTGGCGACGCGGCATCGCCTGTCCACCAGCATCGTCACCTTCAAGCCGCTCTCCGCAAGCGAGATCCAAGCCTATATCGCGGGGGGCGAGTGGCGCGGCAAGGCGGGGGGATATGCCATCCAGGGCAGCGCGGAGGCGTGGGTGTGCGCGTTCGCCGGCAGCCATTCCGGCGTGATCGGCCTGCCTTTGTACGAGACGCACGGATTGCTCGCCTCCGCCGGCGTTCCGCTTGGCTGAGTGGCTGTACGAGGCCGGCATCGGCGAGGCGCGCGCCGCGCTGGTCGAGGGTGACACTATCCTCGAAGCGATGATCGAGCCGGACGGCGATGCCTGTCGCGCCGGCGCGATCCTGCCCGCCCGCCTGATCCGCACCCTGTCGCCGGGGCGGCGTGGCCTGCTGCGGCTGGCGGACGGCAGCGAAGCACTGCTCGAACCCATCCCGCCGGGCGTAAGCGAGGGCCGCGATCTGCTGGTCGAGATCGTGCGCGAGGCGCTGGCCGAACCCGGCCATCCCAAGCGCGCCAAGGCCCGCCCCGCCCCGCCCGGCGCGGCCCCCGCCCCCGGCCCTAATCTGCGCGCACGCATCGCCGCCGATGGCCGCCCCGTGGCCTTCCCCCCCGCTCATGGGCCGGATCGGCTGGAGGCCGCCGGCTGGTCCGAACTGCTGGAGGAGGGGATGCGCGGCGAGATCGCCTTCCCCGGCGGCGGCCTGCGGCTTTCGCTCACCCCGGCGATGACGTTGTTCGATGTGGACGGCACGTTGCCCCCGGCCGATCTCGCCCGCGCCGGAGCGGCGGCGGCGGCGCGCACGATCCGGCGCATGGGAATAGGCGGGTCGATCGGCCTCGACCTACCAACGCTTGGCGGCAAGGCGGAGCGGGCAGCGGCGGCGGCGGCCTTCGACGCCCATCTGCCGCAACCGTTCGAGCGTACCGCCGTCAACGGCTTCGGCTTTCTCCAGATCATCCGGCGCCGGCCGCGCGCCTCGCTGCCCGAGTTGCTGCGCGAGGCGCCGACGCTCGCCGCCGCCCGCGCGCTGCTGCGGCGGGTGGAGCGGATGCACGGGCCGGGGGTGCGGCAGGTGACGGCGGCGGCCCCGGTCATCGCCGTCCTCTCCGCCCGCCCGGACTGGCTTACGCTGGCGGAGCGGCGGGGGGGCGCACCCCTCATCTTGCGGGCGGCGGCGGGGCTACCCATAGATGCCGGCCATGTCCACGCCCAGCAATCGACGGCGTAACGCCTGCCCGCTCTGCGGCCGGCCCGCCACTCCGCCGCACACTCCTTTCTGCAGCGCCGGCTGTCGCGATCGCGATCTGCTGCAATGGCTGGGCGACGGCTATCGCCTGCCCGATCGCCCGACTGGCGACGATCCCCAAGAAAGTGGGGCCGACGGGCTGGACAGCACGCGCGAGCCGCCTCTATAGGCCCGTCACCGACGCTATCGTGCCCAGGTAGCTCAGTTGGTAGAGCACGTGACTGAAAATCACGGTGTCGGCGGTTCGATCCCGTCCCTGGGCACCATAATAGCTGATCGCGCACAGTAAGGATGGCGGGTCTCTCGACTAAGAGACGTCCCTGACACAGCAAGGGATGTAGAGAGCTGAACGGTGCCCCTCGCCACTATCCGTGCATAGTGTCCGCCAGGCGGTCCGCGCTGAAGTCCTGACGGGGAATGCCGTTCCGACGCCACCATGAGCAACTGGTCGAACATCTAGGGCGCCGGCAGTCGTCAGCCTTCGAGTTCGCGCGCGATCCTCCCAACGACCTCCACCCATCGCCTACCGCAGGGGCAATCGTCACCACGTTAGGTCGCGCCTTCGCGAGCGGGTTTGAATACTGCCTGTAGGTAGCGGAGCCTTCGGGCTCGGGAGGCCTTCCCCGGACTGCCATTGAGCCAGCGTCTCCTCGCGCAGCGCGCTTCTCCGCCCGCGACGGGCGCGCCGGAGACGATGCCGGACGGTGGCCACGCCGGCCGCGTGGGGTGGCCGACGTCGTCCGCGATCCGCGCGCAGGCGGTGGCGGATCGATCCTCTCAGTCCCGAACCGATCCTCGGATTGATTGGAAAGCGCCACCCCCCCGTCGCCATGTCGCCTCCACACGAAGCGAGGACGCCGATGGCAAGCAGCAACACGATCGAACCGCAATTCGGCAATGACGCCCGCGCCCCTTCGCCCTGGACGCTCGTGTCCGACGACGCCGTGGGGACTCTCCATGTCGGCGTCTCCATCGACGTCGACGCCGACGGCACCATCGTCGTGCGCCGCGACCTCGTCGACGGCCGGGGTCAGATGCACGGCGGCGTCATGGAGCTCGCGCTCGAATGCGACGATCGACGGGAAGCCGAACTGCGCCTCCTGGCGATCGACAGATTCTCCGACTCCCTTCTGCTGACGGGGAAGGCGCTGGTCATCCTCGGCGCCGAACGCTTCGCGGAGCGGATCGCCCTGGCCGCGGAGGCGCAGCGGGCCGCCGCCGTCGCTGCGGATCAGGCCGCGATAGATGCCGCCAGGAGGAGGGCCGAGCTCGACCGCACGATCGTCGTCCGCAAGGGCGGCGGAAAGACCAGCCCGCGCGTCGAACTGCGCCGCGGTGGATCCGACGAGAGCTTCTTCAGCATCGGGTTCGGCGAGGGTTGGGAGCGCGACCGCTTCCTCGACTGGTTCAGGTGGCAGCACGGCCGCCTGCAGGAGTTCGCAGACTTCCTGGATGCGAACGATCCGAGCGCGCTGCGCGCCCGCCTGCTCCGCGAGATGATCGAGGCCGAGCGCCTCGCGCGCAGGAACAAGCTCACCACCTCCGGTCGGCGCCCGCTGCGCCTGTGGTGCGGTCAGACGGAGTGACCCGCATGATCCCCTCCACCCTCGATCCGCTGGACGACGTCGCCGCGCCCCCGCTCATGCGCGTCGCCACCGCGCGCGCCGCCTCGACGCCCGTGCTCGGCCTCGACCGCGAACTCCCGCTCCTCGGAGGCGGCCGCAAGCTGCTCCCGACCGGCCTGCCGCTCGCGCTCGGGATGGAGCATCAGCCGGACTTCCTCCGCGCGGTGGCCCACGCCTGTCGGGCGCAGTCCCTCGCGGGACGAGACTGGTATTCGCACGGCGCCATCACGATGATCGGTCCGAAGGGTTCGGGACGGGGCCACGCGGCCCGGCGTCTCGCGGCCGCGACGGGACTGCCGCTCTTCGTCGTCGACGCCTCATCCGCCGGAGGCAGGCGGCTTCTCGCCGGCGATGCCCCGACCGGATGCGCGGCCATGCCGCCCGCCGCCGTGACCGCGGTGGCCGCGTCGGGTTGCGCCAACCCCATCATCCTCGTCGAAGGTGTTCCGTCCTCGCCCGAGATGGTCCCGCTGCTGGCCCCGTTCCTGGATCCGGACCGCGGCTGTCGCTTCGTCTCGGAGCCGCTGCGCGCCAGGTTCGATCTCGGACAGGTCAACTGGCTCATCCAGGTGGACAGCGAGGCGGCGGCCAGGCGCCTGCCGGAGGATTGGAGCTCGATCGTCCGCTTCCAGCAATGCCTCGATCAGGACCGTCGGCTTCTCCGCCTGTCGCTGATCGCCGCGGTCGCCGAGGAGCAGGTAGCGGCGGGGGGCGTCGCGGCGGACGCGCTGCACCAGGCGATCGAAACGGCGCTCCACGGCCGCAGGGACATCAACAGCATCGCCGAGATCATCGACGACCTCATCATGGCGCTCCCCGTCGGAGACCGCGGGCCGTGACCGTCCCGCAGCAGATGGCGCGCCCGCCCCCTCGGGAAGGCGGGAAGGCAAGCACGACAAACCGGAGTGAGGAGTACGTATATGGCAGAAGATAGGAACGAGCGCGACCGGGTCGACGAAGGGGCCATCCCCGGCGGCGGGGAGGTCAGGACCATCGTCGTGAACGGCCGCGAGCACCGTTTCGCCGGCGACCGCATCGGTCACGGCGAACTCGCCGGACTCGCCTACCCCGGGCTCGGCGAGCGCGAGGGGCGCGCGCTCGTCGCGAGCTTCGGAGCGGGACCGGTCGGTCGGGAGCGCGGCGTCGTCGCGCACGGAGGCAAGGTCGAAGTCGTCGAGGGACAGCGGTTCGATGTCTGCGTCACGGATCGCTCGTAGTCCCGATCTCGCGCGGCTGACCGAGGAGGGCCACGACCTGGCCCTCCTCAACGGCCTGCTGCTGGTCAGAGGTCTTCCGTATTTGGGTCGGACGATGGAGGTCCACGAGGGCACGCTGGTCGTGCCGCTGCACCTGCAAGGCGACGATACCATCCCGCCTCGCACCCATATCGTCTCCTGGATCGGGCAGACGCCGCACGGCGTCGACGGAGCCCCGCTGCACAGCGTGATGCTGAGCCGCCACGGCACCCACCGCGCGCCTCAGGTGGAGCCGACGCACACGTTCTGCATCAAGCCGCCCGGACGGGAGTTCCGCGACTACCACGAGCTGGTGACCGCCTACGCGCGGGCGCTCGGATCCCACGCGGAGGCCGTCTCGCCGGGCGTCACCGCACGCTTCGGGCCCCGCATGAATTCCTACGGGACCGCGGTGCCGGCGCGAATCGGACCGACACCGTGGACGGGCGCCCGACGCCGCTCCCCGACCGATGGTCCCTTCCTCTACGCCGATACCGCGTCGGCGCGCGCCGGCCTGGGCGCGGTGAACGCGCGGCTCCGGGGCACCGTCGGGATCGTCGGGCTCGGCGGCACCGGCGCGCACGTTCTGGACCTCGTCGCGAAGACCGACGCCGGAACGATCCACCTCTTCGACGCCGACGTCTTCGAGCAGCACAGCGCCTTCCGCTGCCCCGGCGCCTCGTCTCTCGCCGACGTCGCCGCTGGCAGACAGAAGGTGCGGCTGCTCGCGGACCGCTACTCCGCGATGCGCAACGGGGTCGTTCCCCACGCCGTCAGGATCGAAGCCGCCAACGCCTACCTTCTCGACGAGCTCGACTTCTGCTTCGTGTGCATCGACGACGGCGAGGCCAAGGGTCCGATCCTCGATCGGCTGGCGCTGCGATCCATCCCGTGGATCGACGTGGGCCTCGGCCTCGCCCTCACCGACGCGGGAGTGGTCGGGGCGGTCAGGACGACGGTCGGCACGCCCGGAGGCTACGACGATGCGCGATCGCGCATCCCGTCTAGCCCTCCGATGGACGACGGCTACGCCACCAACATCCAGACGTGCGATCTCAACGCCCTCAACGCCGCGCTCGCCGTCGTCGAGTGGAAGAGGACGACGGGCTTCTACGCCTCGGACCGTCGTCTGCTGAATTCGGTCCTCATCGTCGGTAACGGCCTCCTCCACGAGGAGGAGCGCGCATGACCCGCACCTTCCCGGATCCGTGCGGGACTTCACGCCAGGGTCTTCGAGGCCGTCGAGCGCGCCGCCGTCCACGCGGAGGAGCTCGTCGCCACGCACTTCGGTCGCTCCGACGCGCGGGGCGTCACGATCGTCGTCATCGACTTCGTCGACTTCGACCTGTTCTCGGCCTTCCAGGCTGCCGGCCTGATCCGTCGCTGCGCGGTGACCCGCGCCTGGGAGCTGGTGCGCAGCTGGGGCGGGGCGGAGGACGACGTGGAGCTCGCCGAGGCGATGGGCGCGACCGTCGCGACCCTCGTCAGGAAGGAGTTCGGCGACGGCCTCCGGATCCGCGTCATCTCGATGATCGACCGCACCTGATCCGGTCCTCCGGCCTCCGGAGCCACCGACGATCCATAAACATCAACGACCGGAGGACGCGCATGCGCGACTGGCTGCTGCACATGACCGAGGCGCAACGGACCTACGCCGTCGGTCTCATCGACGCGGTGCTCGACCGCATCGGGACGCCGTTCGACGCTCCGCCGCGGCGCTGGACGAACTGGACCCAGGTGACCGTGCACGGCCTCGCCGACCGTCGCTCGGGAGTCAGGGTCGTGCTCTCGCGCGGCACCGTCATCCTGCGCACCCCGCTGTCGCCGAAGCGCGACAGGTTCGCCGCCGAACTGACGGGTCCCGCCTGCACGCCGATCGAGGCGGCCGCCGGGGAGGTCGGCGTCATGATCGCCACACTCGAAAGATGGCGGGCCGCGCTCGCCTCGCCGGTGACCCCCGCGACCACGGCCGAGGTCGAGGAGATGGAGAGCGCCGCGATCCGGCTCCTCCGCGGGGTCGTCCACGCGCATCGCCCGGACTGGGAGATGGCGACGCTGCGGTCCTGCCGTGACGACGGCCACGTCCTCAGCGTCTACAGCCGCGAGCCGAACGGCAGCCAGCTCGGCCGCCGGTTCACGGACCGGCCCGCGATCCGGACGGGCAGCAGCATGACGCGGGAGCTCGTCGCCGAGATCGACAGGATGTTCGGCGGTCACCGCCATGCGCACGTCGTCGAGCTGGAAAGATGGAAGCGCTACCGCCTCTGCTTCGACGCGACGCCCACCTACTGCGTGTCACCCACGCAGGATGCGATGACGACGATGCGCGCGCTGAACGCGCTGCCGCCCGGAGCCCGTCTCATGTCGGGGCCGTGACGGGCAGCGGCACCGCAGGTCGACGCATGACCCTCGCGCCAGGATGCGACTTCGTCGCACGTCGATGCGGCTCGACGACGTCGAGGAGACCGAGGGGAAGGTGCGGGTCCGTGGGGACGGAGGAGGCAACAATGAAATTCTCAGACGTGAAGCACGCGACCATCCTCGCGCTTCTCGTAGGCACCGCCGGCGTCGATCACGCGGAAGCGCGCCCAAGTCGCGACCTGGCGCGCATCCATCCCTCGGCTAAGAACGGCTACGAGAAGATCATCGCCGGAGGCGGTGGATTCGAAGGGATGGTCCTCACCGACCTCCAGGCGTCGCACGTCGGCGAACATCTCGAATCCCGTCCCGGAAAGAGCGCGAGAGCCGCCGATCGGCCAGCGGGAGATGCGGACACCGATGATAGTCTCCGGGCCGAGTCCGACGTTTCGAACGACCCATCGCCGGCCGCGAGCCCCGCCCGCCGGTTCGATCTCGAGAGACGTGGATCCGCCGCCGAAGGTTCCGCGCATCCCGGCGTCGTAGCGGAGACCGGCGAGGATGAAGGCCATCATGCCGACGAACGGTCCGACGGCCGCCAGGAACGTGGAGAGCGCGACCCGTCGCCTGTCCGGCATGACGGCGTAGGCTGCGCAGCGGGCGGCGGCTTCGACGAGGAACTCCTCGCGACCAGCCTGATCCTTCTTATCGGATCGCTGATCGCGGTGGTCTGCGCCGTCCGGATCCTTCGTGGCCGGCCCGGTCGCTCCCTTCGTCAGGACGCCCTTCGCCTCTGCGCATGCGGCCTCCTTTGCGCTCCGCTCGGCATCACCGGCGTAAATCTGGCCGCATATGATAACGGCCATTGCCCCCAGTAAAATGCATTCACGCCCTTACTCTGCGTGATCAGGAAATCGCATCGATCGCGTAGCAGCCTGCCTCGGCGATCCGGAACGACAAGGGGCAACGATGACGCCGCCATCGCACCGGCCGCCTTCAGGACTTGTGCAGACACGGGCTGGACACGGGGGCGGTTATCAAGCCTAATCCGATCCGGAACAAGGGGTTGAGGGGATCTGCGTGGCGACGAGTCCGATCACGGAACAGGGCGAGGTCCCGACCTCGGTCTTCCAGAGCGATCTGCCACTGGACGAAAAGCTGGACCGCGCGCGCACCGAACTGCTGGACCTCTCCGCCCGCAACCGTCTGCTCAACATGCCTCGGTCGTCGAAGGGCTCGAAGGCGGTCGAAGTCGTCGACGAGGTCAGCACGGAGATCTTCCGACTGCTGGTGAGTGAAGGACGTCCCTTCACCTTCCTGGCGGGCAAGGCGGCGGCGGGCGGTGATCCGCAGGAGGGCGAGCCGCCGGCCGAGGAGGCGGACGAGATCGCGGACTTGGCGCAGCCCGAGGACGACGTCGCCGACGACCGCGGCGTGTTCTCGCGGCACGCGGACACCCGGCTGCAGACCCGCCTGACGCCGAAGGGCCTGCAGAAGCGGCTTCTGGAACTCTACTTCGACGCACGCACCCTGGAGGAGGAGCAAGGCGTCAACATCCTCTATCTCGCGCTCGGCGCGCTGAAGTGGATAGACCCGAACAACGCCGCGAACGTGCGGTTCGCGCCGCTGGTACTAGTCCCCGTGCAACTGGAGCGGGGCAACGCCGGTGAGAAGTTCAAGCTGCGCATGCGACAGGAGGACTACGCCTCCAATCTCTCGCTGGAGGCGTTCCTTGATCGCGTCCACGGCATCCGGCTGCCCGCCTTCGAGGCGGGTGACGGCTTCGATCCGACAGCCTACTTCGGCGAGGTCGCCGACGCCGTGTCGGCGAAGCCCGGGTGGGAGGTCCAGCCGGACGTCGTCGTTCTCGGCTTCTTCTCCTTCGCCAAGTTCCTGATGTATCGGGACCTGGACCCGCAGACCTGGCCGCAGGGCGGCAGGATTACCGACCGGAGTCTCGTCCGCGGTCTGCTCTCCGAAGGCTTCGCGGGCGCCGAAGGCATGGTGCCCGAGGACGCCAACATCGACCCCTTCATCCCGCCGTCCGAGATGCTCCACATCGTGGACAGCGACAGCTCGCAGGCGCTCGCCGTGCACGAGGTCCGTCGCGGGCGCGACGTCGTCATCCAGGGGCCGCCGGGCACCGGCAAGAGCCAGACCATCGCCAACATCGTCGCCTCCGCCGTGGCGGACGGCAAGACCGTGCTGTTCGTCGCCGAGAAGATGGCCGCACTGGAGGTGGTGAAGCGCAGGCTCGACGCGACCGGCGTCGGTGACGCCTGCCTCGAACTGCACAGCAACAAGGCCAACAAGAAGGCGCTGCTCGAGGAGCTGCGGCGCACATGGGAGCTCGGCGCCCCCCGGCACCAGGATCCCGGCAGCCTGCATGCCCGGCTGACCGCCGCGCGCGACCGCCTCAACGACCACGCCCGTCGCATGCACACCCCGCATGGGGCGTCCGGCCTGACCCCGTTCCAGGTCGTAGGCCAGCTCAGCCGTCTCCGTCTCGATGGCGAAAAGCCAAACGACATCGTCCTGACCGGCCCGGAGACCTGGTCCGCCGACGACTTCGCCGAACGGCACGACGTGATCCGCGACCTGGCGGAGCGCATCGACGTGATAGGCCGTCCCGCGGACCACGCCTGGCGCGGCGTCGGCCTCTCGTCGATTATACCAACCGACGTGGAACGGCTCGAGGACCGGATCGCAGCCCTCCTCTCGCGCATTTCCTCCTTCGAGGAAGCGCGTGCGTCCCTCGCTGCGACCCTGGAGACGTCGCCGCCGAACACGTTCGCCGATCTGCCGCCCCTGACGACCCTGGCGAAGCGCGTCGCGCCCGCACCGGATCTCGACGCCGCGGCGCTCGCCGATGCCGTCTGGACGGACCGCACCGACGATCTCGAGAGGCTCATCGCCACGGGGCAGCGGCACTCCTTCCTCCACAATCGGCTGGTGGACGTCGTCGCGGAGGCAGGCTGGACCGTCGACCTCTCGGAGACCATCGCCGCGCTGGCCATCCTGCCGTCGGGCTTCTCGCCGGACGACTTCCTCGACGTGGAGACGCTCGCGGATCTGCTGCCCCGGCTGCAGGCCGAGGGTGAGGCGCTCGCCCGCACGATGACGCGCGACGTGCCCACCACGCTCGAGGGCGCGCGCCGCATGGCCGCCGTCGCGGAACGCGTCGCCGAAACGCCGGAGGGCGACGCCGCGGCCTTCGCGTCGGATGTGTGGATTGCGGGCCTGGAACGCGCGTTCGATCTCGTCGACGCCGTCGAAACCCACGAGGCGGCGTCGGCAACCATCGAAGGGCGGCTCACCGGCGCGGCTTGGGACCTCGACCTGTCCGCCGCCCGGACGACCCTTGCCTCCCACGGCACTGGCTTGTTCCGGTTCCTCAGCGGCGACTGGCGTCGCGCCAACGCGCTCGCCCGCTCGATCATGACCGAGCAGAGCACGCCGCTGCCGGACGCGCTCGCCCTCTTGGACGCGCTCGCCACCGGGCAGGCCGCCAGGCGGACGATCGAGGCGGAAGATGCATTCGCCCGCTCCGCGTTCGGGGCGGTGTGGCGCGGCAGCAGATCCACCGCCGCTCCGCTGCGCGCGGTCGTAGACTGGATGCGGTCGGTGCGCGGGCTCGGCGACGAGCCGCGCCTTGTCGCCGCACGTCGACCGGACCGGACCGAGGTCGGCATCCGCGCCAAGCGCCTCGCCGACCTGTCGGATCAGATCGGTCCGCCCGTCGAGCGGCTCTGGACGTCGCTCGGCGGCCAGCAGACGATCGCGTTCGGTGACGCCCTCGCCGCGGAGCGCGCCGATCTGCCCGCCCTTCTCGCGTTCGTCGTCCGCATCCGCTCGGCCGACGCCGCCGCTAGGACGGCGTTCGTCGACGTCGCGGGCGACCTCGACGTGCGCAGGGCGCGCCTGGCAGAACTCGACGAACTGCAGGCGAAGTCGTCGAAGCTGCGCGACCTGGACGACCTCGGAACCATCGGCTTCGGCGGAACGTGGCGTGGCGCCACGTCCGAATGGAGCGGGCTCCGGTCCGCCGCCGACTGGATCGCGGCGAACGGCGACATCCGCCTGCTGGCCAGCCGCGTCCCCGACCGGACTGCCGCGGCCGTCGAGGCCGACAGGCTCGGCCACGAAGCGGCGGCGCTCGAGGCGGATCTGGACACTCTCGCCGGGGACCTCCGGCTCGACATCACCGCGTCCCTTGGCGCGAAGACCTTCGCGGCGGTTCCGTTCGGGACGCTCGCCCGACACATGGAGCGTTGGCGGTCGTCGGGGGAGCAGCTCTTCCAGTGGACCGCCTACCGCGATCGCGCCGGTCGCGCCGCCGCGCTCGGATGCGAGGACGTCGTCCGCCGGCTCGGCGACGGGCGGCTGACGACCGATGGCGCGGTGTCCGCGTTCGAGATGGCGTACTACGAGGCCGTCTACGCCGACCAGATCCGCGCGGATCCCGAGCTCGGCACCTTCGACGGCACGCTCCACGGCAGGCTCGCCCGCGAGTTCGCCGACATGGATCGGCAGCGCATAGCCACCGCCAGCTTCGAGGTCGTCCGCGCGCACCACGAGAAGGTGCCGGCGCGCGACGGCGGCTCGGTCGGGCCGCTCGGCGTGCTGCGCGCCGAGATCGCCAGGAAGCGCGGCCACATGCCGATCAGACGGCTTATGGAGAAGGCCGCGCCCGCCGTGCAGGCGCTCAAGCCCGTCTTCATGATGAGCCCGCTGTCGGTGGCGCAGTTCCTGACGCCCGGCGTGTTCGACTTCGACCTCCTCGTCATGGACGAAGCCAGCCAGATCCAGCCCGTCGACGCCCTCGGCGCGGTCGCCCGCTCGAAGCAGGTCGTCGTGGTCGGCGATCCCAAGCAGCTGCCGCCGACTGCGTTCTTCTCCAAGATGACCGGCGGCGCCTCCGAGGACGACGACGACGCGGGCACGCGGGTCGCCGACATCGAGAGCATCCTGGGGCTCTTCACCGCCCGCGGTCTGCCGATGCGGATGCTGCGCTGGCACTACCGCAGCAAGCACCAGTCGCTGATCGCCGTCAGCAACCGGCAGTTCTACGATAACAAGCTCTTCATCGTGCCGAGCCCCTACACCGCCGAGGCCGGCATGGGGCTGCGGTTCCATCGCGTGCCGCAGGGCGTGTTCGACGCCGGCGGGACGCGCACGAACCAGGTGGAGGCGAGGATCGTCGCACAGGCGATCGTCGCGCACGCCCGCGAGAATCCCGAACTGTCGCTCGGCGTGGCGGCGTTCTCCGCGGCCCAGCGGCGCGCGATCCTCGATCAGCTCGAGGTGCTGCGGCGCGGCCTGCCGCCCGAGACGGAGGCATTCTTCCAGGCCCACCCCTCGGAGCCGTTCTTCATCAAGAACCTCGAGAACGTGCAGGGTGACGAGCGCGACGTCATCTTCATATCGGTCGGCTACGGTCCACCCGTCCCGGGCGGCAAGGTACCGATGCGCTTCGGGCCGCTCGGCACGGACGGCGGCGAGCGGCGCCTGAACGTGCTCATCAGCCGCGCCAAGCAGCGGTGCGAGGTGTTCGCCTCCATGTCCGACGAGGACATCGATCCCGACTTCGCGTCCACCCGCAAGGGGGTGCTGGCATTCAAGCTCTTCCTCCACTTCGCTCGCACCGGCCGCATGACGATGGCCGAGAGCACCGGGCGCGACCACGACAGCGTCTTCGAGGAGCAGGTGGCCAAGGCTCTGCAGGCGCGGGGCTACCAGGTGCACCGCCAGGTCGGCCTGGCCGGCTTCTTCATCGACCTCGCCGTCTCCGACGCGGACCGGCCCGGTCGCTACCTGCTCGGCATCGAGTGCGATGGCGCATCCTACCATGACGCCCGATCCGCCCGTGACCGGGACAGGCTTCGCCAGTCGGTGCTGGAGAGCCACGGTTGGACCATCCACCGCATCTGGAGCACCGACTGGTTCCAGCGACCCAAGGAGCAGATCGACCTCGTCGTCGCCCGGATCGAGGCGGCCAAGGCGGAGCACGATGCCGAGGCGCAGGGCGCCACCGCCAAGCGGAGGACCCACGTCGAGATCGTCACCGTCGAGCGCGAGGGCTACACCGAGGTAGGGCTGGCAGAGGCCGACGCGCCGCCGGCGACCTCGCTCTACGAGGAGGCGATGCTCGAACGTCCCCGGCACCTCGTCTGCGAACTGCACGAGGCGCCGCGCGGAGCGTTGTCGGCACTGGCCGAGGAGGTCGTCAGCATCGAGGGCCCCGTCCACGTCTGCGAGGTGGTGAACCGCATCCGCGACGCTTGGGGGCTGAAGCGCGCAGGTGGCCGCATCCAGGAGGCTGTCGAGAGGGCCATCGACGTGTCCGTGTGCGAGGGCAGACTCGCCCAGGACGGCGAATTCCTGACCGTTCCGGGCAGAGCGCCGCGCGTTCGCGACCGCAGCGAGGTGCGATCACCCTCCCTCCGCAAGTGCGACAGCCTTCCGCCGTCGGAACTCGAGGCTGCAATCCTCGGAGTGGTGAGGGAGAACTACGGCGCGACCGACGATCAGGTCGTGCAGGCCGCCGCTCGCGCCGTCGGCTTCAAGGCGACCAGCGCACAGCTGCGCGACCTGCTCGCGGAGGTCATCGGCGCGGCTGTGGCGGGCGAACGGTTGACCCGTCGCAATGGCATGCTCGTGATCGGGCCCGCGGCGGCGAACGACGGTGGACCGACGCGAACACCGAGCCCGCTCTCACAACTGATCGCGGCGGGCGAGAGCGAACGGCTCGAATTCAAGGAGACGATGCGCTGGGACGTCGTCGCGAACGCCCTCAACAAGAAGCTGGAGGACGTCGTGATCAAGACGATCGCCGGCTTCGCCAACGCCGGAGGCGGAACGCTCCTGATCGGCGTCGCCGATGACGGCACGGTCAAGGGGCTGGAGCGCGACTACCAATGCCTCGGCGGCAACCGGGACAAGCTGGAACTCCATCTGACCAACCTGCTCGGCAAGCACTTCGGCTCCGCGTTCCGAGCCGCCCGGATCGGCGTGACCTTCCCGCAGCACGAGGGCGTCGACGTGTGCCGCGTCGAGGTCGGGCCAGCCGCGGAGGCGCAGTTCGTGTCCCTGCCTGACCGGGGTGGAAGCGTCGCGGAGCGGTTCTTCGTGCGGTCGGGCAACTCAACGCAGGAGCTTTCGCCCAGCCAGATGCACCTATACGTCGGCCAACGCTTCCGCAGCAGACGGGACTGACCAGCGAACCGGTCTCCTGCCGTCGACTTCAAGATTCGTCGATGGCGTGAGAAGCGCGTCCGGCCTTATCCACGCCGGTTCACTGAACCGGCGCATGGGGCTTCCGGAGAAGCGGAGGCGTGCCGTCGACATAGGTCAGCCAGTTGCTCCAGATCGCCATCGTCCGGGCTCGCGTAAGCCTTATCCGGCATTCGGTCGAGAACGTGCCTCGGATCGTCCCGCCCTTCCAGTATTCCCAGACCGCGTTGCACTCGGCATTCCGGTGCTCGATCCACGCCCGCTCGGACGCCCGCAGTTTCGCTAGGGTCGCTGCCTGGCGATCGTCCGCCAAGCGCCTCACGGCAGCGGCGTAGTATCGGTTCAGTTCGGCATCGGCCCGAGCGAGATCCTCGGCGAGGCACTGCTCGACCTCGCGGGTGGTCGATCCCGGGCACGGGGCGGCCGCGGCCAGCAGCAGCGTCAACGCGACGATCGTCATTCGGCATCTTTCCCTTTTCGATCGTGGCCAGCACGAGCGTCACGCAACTACAACGACCGCACCCGATCGGTCGCGCCGGGCTCACGCGCCACCGAGCGGATCGTCGTCCTATCGACCAGCATCCGCACGACCCACGCGACGCCCGCCAGCGCAGCCCACGGCCAGCCCCGCGCCAGCCAGAAGTCGAGGTGGAAGCCGTTGGCGGGGAGCGTCAGCCCGCAGGCGATCAGAGCGAGCCACTTGAGGCTGTTCATCGCGAACGACGCGCCGCTCATGATCCACAGCTTCGCTTGCGATGATCCGGGCCGCCACACCGCCCACAGCAGCAGCGCAGCAGGTGCGCCGATCCCGGCCCACGCCGTCCACTCGGGTCCAAGGTTCATCTTCGCGACCATCGCGGCGACGAACGATAGCGCGCCCAGCAGCAGGATCAGCGGCAGCGCGCGGAAGAAGCCGGTGGCGTTGAGCACACCGACCAGCATCAGCAGCGCAACGATCGCGACGGCTCCGATGACGGCGATCATGACCGGACGCCCTCAGAAGGCCGCGCGGTCGGTCTTGGGCGCGGCGCGATCTACGGCCGCGGCGAAGGCCCGCTCGCGCTCGCGGTCCTGCTCGGTGCCGTCCTGCAGTCGGATGGTGTTGTCGTTGTAGACCACCGACGCCGTAAGGTTCGGCAGCGCCTCGGGCCGACGCTGGAACGGCGTGATCGTGCCACAGACGGATTTCAGCGGCGCGCTGCACCAGGCGAGCGTCATGCCTTGATCCCGGCTGCCATCGGACTTGCCGTATTTGGCGACGACCTGGCGCAGGAAGGCATCGCCCTTCATCACCTCCTGCGGCATCGTCAGATAGACGCTGGTGA
>CAJYJW010000103.1 GCA_913775025.1 uncultured Sphingomonas sp.
GATGGCCCCGAGGAGCGGTTCGATGCGACGCGTGGCCCGCCTGTCGAACAGGCCGAGAATGCAGATCGTATCGGCATCCCCCGGGTCGAATGTCTCCGCCCCCTGGCCACGCAGATAATCGCGTGTCTGCTCGCGCACCGTGCCGCCGGCACGGCGCAAGATCTGCACGGCCATCGCCGCGACCGCCGCATCCAGCAAACCGGGGCCCGGAAAACAGACGATCGAACGACCGGCGAGATCGAGCCGGCTCTCCCGCTCTGCCGGAGGGAGGACGGCGTCATGGTGATCGGCCAGAGCGGTCAGCATCTCCAAGATGGTCTCACCGACCGCATGCATCGAGGATCGTTCGACCGCGCCCCGATCGACATCGGCCGCCGCCAACCGCAATCCCGGCAGGACGACCTCGTCGTAATAGCTCGCCAGCGTCTGGCTTTCGAGGCACTCCTCGGCCTGTTCGATCAGTATCTCCGGATGGCCGACCAGCGCGCGCTGATACAGGGTCTCCGCCGGCGTCAGCGCGGGCCGATCCCCGAGAAGGATGTCGAACAGGCTGAAGGCGGGAATATGCCGACCGAGGACGACCAGCATCAGCGTGATCGGCATCGACAGGACCAGCCCGATCGGTCCCCATATCCATGTCCAGAACAGCGCGGCGACGACGACCGAGACCGGCGAAAGCCCGGTCTGATGGCCATAAAGCAGCGGCTCGATCGCATAGCCTACCAGGGGCTCGACGATCAGGAACAGCAAGGCGACATATATCGTCAGCTCCCACCCCGGATCGATCGCGGCGGCAAGCGCGAGCGGGCCGAGTGCCGCCACCACCGGGCCGACGTAGGGCACGAAGCGCAGCAGGCCGGCGAGGATCCCCCAGAGGCCGGGCGATGGCACGCCAAGCAGGAAAAGCCCGCCCCAGATGATCGCCCCAAACCCGCAGTTGACGATGAATTGCGACAGGAAATAGCGGCTGAGGCGCTGTGCGCCGTCATCGAGGGCGATCGTCGTCCGGTGGAGGTCCTCCGTGCCCATCAGCCTGATCAGGCGGTCGCGCAGATCCTCCTTCTGCATCAGGAAGAAGATCGTCACGACGAGGACGATCAGCGCCGTCTCGACCGGCGCCAGCACGGGAAGCACGATGGCGCGGATCTCGTCGATCGCGGTCTGCGGCGGTTCGTGAACCTCCACGGGAATGGCGTTGCTGGTCTGTGCCGACAGCGTCCTCTCCCCCGCACGGCGGGCAAGGGTGGCATCGCGATGTCCGCTACCGCCCGTGCGGCTTTCGCGCACCAGTGCGCCCAGCCTGCTTTCCACGCCGACCCGGATGACCGCCGCTTTCGCCGCGATCCGCTCCGCGTAAGCGGGGGCATCCTTCGTCAGGGTAGCCGCTTGGCTGACGATGATCGCCCCGGTGACCGCTATCCCGCCAAGCGCCAGCAAAACGGCAAGGAGCACGGACAGGAAGCGCGGCAGTCGCGCCCGCCGAAAGGCCGACACGATCGGCGCGAGCAGAAAAGAAAGCAACAGCGCAAGAATGATCGGGATCAGTACCGTCCGGCCGAAATACAGCCAGCACGCGACGATCGATCCGATCAGCCACGGCATCAGGGGCTGCCAGCCCTGCTGGCCGCGCATACGAAGAAGCGGGCCACGCGCCGAAGCACTGGCTTGCCGGTTTTGCGGGATCGGCATGCCCTACTTCGGCCCCCTTCGCGATTGAACTAATGCAGCGGGCCGGCTAGCCCGCTGCACCATACGCTACAGCGTATCCTTGTGAATTCGGTAACGGTCGCGTTCGATCGAGACCTGATCCGGGGTGTATGCGGGCGCCTGCTCGTCGAAGGACTGCCAGCCGCCCTCGCGATACGCCGTCCCCCGCGTCGCGGCATCGACCGATCGATGCCGTTGAAGAGTCGCCTCCGCCTCTGGCACCAAGGTGTCGGACACGCGCGCGCTCACCAACGTGCCGCCCCGCCGCACGCCTTCGGAATAGACGTGGGCCTCATCGTCCGTATGACCCGCATTCTTCAGCGCGCCGACGATCCCGCCGGTGGCGGCACCGCCCGCGGCTCCGATACCCGCGCCAAGCGCCGTGGAGGCCAGCCAGCCGGCGGCGACGATAGGGCCAAGGCCGGGGATCGCCAGCAAGCCGAGCCCTGCCAACAGCCCACCGACGCCCCCGAGCGCAGCGCCGGTCGAAACACCACGGCTCACGTCGCCGTGGTCGTTCACGTCGTGGATATCGGCGCCGCTATTCCGGTCGTGTATCCTGTCGGCATTGTTCGCGACGATGCTGAGATCGTCACGCGGCACGCCAAGCATCTCCAGATCCCGCACGGCGGCGGCGGCGTCCGAATAGTCGTCGAACAGGCGGGTGATCGTCTTTGCCATCGTATCTCTCCCGGAAAACTGGTTCAGCGCGTCGTGACGTTGCCCTTGAAATCGAGCCCGACGTTGACGGTCTTGCCCGCCTTGGTGGCCGTACCGCGCCACACGCCGTCCTTGTCCTTGGCCAGCGCCGAGACATTGGCATAGCCGGCCTTGGCGATACGGCCCCGCGCCTGCCCCTCGGTGAAGGAGTTCGCGCCCGCGGCAGGCGTGGCGACATGATCGACGTCGCTACGCTTGACGGCGGGATTGTGCGCGGCGGGGCCATGGGTCGCGGCTTGCGCACCGTTGAGCGCGAGAAGCGCGAAAGAGGCGGCGAATATGGTCTTCATGACTGGATCCTTTGCAAAAGCCGATCAGTCCTCAGCGCACCGAGCCGCGGCGCACGAGGTTGATGATGGCGAGCAGAATGACCGCGCCCAGCAGCGAGACGAGGATCGACTGGATGGTGATCGCCCCGCTCGTGATCGGCGCGCCGCCGATCAGCGGCGTTACGATGAAGCCGGCGAGCAGGGCGCCGACGATACCGACCACGATGTTGAGGAAGATGCCCTGTTGCGCGTCCGTCCGCATGATCATGCTGGCAAGCCAGCCGATGATGCCGCCAACGACGAGAAGAATAATGATGCCCATGTCCGCTCCTGTCAGATTGATCTGTGATAACGCCTTAACCCCTCAGCCTCAGCAATGTTCAGAAACGTTCCGACGTCAGTCGAACGGGATTGGTTCAGCGTCACCATTGCGATTGGTATATCCGGCCCGGAACAAGCGCCGGCGTCCGACGCTGGGAGGATATGACCCAGAGCTTCCCGAAGCCGACCCTTCGCCACCTGGAACAGCTGATGGACCGCCTGCTCGCCGGGGTGATCCTGATGGATCCGGCCGGCGTGATCCTCAGCGCGAATCCCGCCGCGCTCAAGATGCACGGGGTCAAACGGGTGGAGGACCTCGGCGCCACGGCCGACGATTATGCGACCCGCTTCAGCCTGAGATACCGCAATCATCACCGGCTCACCCGCCGGGAGTATCCGCTGGTGCGGCTGCTGGCGGGCGAGGCCTTTGCTGATCTGATCGTCGAAGTCGCACCGGTCGGCTGCGACGAGCCCCGCTGGGTGCATCAGGTGCGCGACGTGACGATGGACGAAGACGGCGGCGATCCCGATTGCCTCGCTCTGGTGATCCACGACGTATCCGGGCAATTCGATGCGGAGGACAGGTTCGAGGCGATGTTTCAGGCCAACCCGGCCCCAGCGCTGATCGTGCGGGTGGAGGATCAGCGCTATATCCGGGTCAATGGCGGTTTCCTCGATCTTAGCGGATACACGCGACACGCGCTGATCGGCAAAAGCCTGTTCGATCTCGATCTGCTAACTGGAGTCGAACGGCGGGACTATGTGAAGGAACGGATCGCCGCGGGCCAGACGGTGCCGCAACTGGAGGCGGAACTGCCGCTTGCCAACGGCGAGACGAAGCTGGTGATCCTGGCGGGGCAGCCGATCGAGGTGGCCGATGAGCGTTGCCTGCTGTTCACCTTTGCCGATCTGGAGCCACGCCGCCGCGCAGAACACGCCTTGCAGGCAAGCGAGCAGCATTTCGCCACCGTGTTCGAGATGGCCCCGGTCGCGATGGTCGTGACCGGACCCGACGATCACCGCATCGTGAACGCCAATGAAGCCTTCCGCCGCATGACCGGCCATAGCCGCCACCGGCTGATCGGCCGCGTCGCCGATGATCTCCAGCTATGGAATGACGCCGAGCAACGCCGGGGGCTGGAGGAGGAAATCGCGACGCGTGGCGGCTTCCGCAATCATGACGTTCGCGTGCTGCACAAGGAGGGGGAGGCCGTCGATTGCCTCGTCTCGGCCGAGCGGATCAATCTGAACGGCGACCGGTGCGTCCTGTGGCTCTATCAGGATATCACTGCCCGCCGGCACAGCGAGGTGGAGCTGGTCGAGGCGATCGAGGCCGTGATGAAAGACGCCAGCTGGCTCAGCCGCTCGATCATGGACAAGTTGGCGACGCTGCGCGATCCCGGCAAGCGCAAGGGTGACCTGCCCCCCGCCGCCGACCTCAGCCCGCGCGAGCGCGAAGTACTCGAGCTGATCTGTACGGGCATGGACGATGCGGCGATTGCCGCACGGCTGGGCTTGTCCCGCAACACCGTTCGCAACCATGTGAGCCGCCTCTACGGCAGGATCGGCGTCAACCGCCGGAGCGCCGCCGTCGTTTGGGCGCGCGAGCGTGGCATCGGCGGCGGATCGGCTTGATCCTCGACTAGGAGGCGTTGGCCGGCTGGCCCGCCGCGATCACGATCAGGCTGATATTGTCGCTTCCGTCCCGTTGCAGCGCCCGGGTCAGGCATCGATCCGCCAACTCGCCGATGGCGGCGGGCAGGGACGAGAAGTCCCGCGGGTCCAGCGATCGTGACAACCCGTCCGAACAGAGCAGCAGGTGGTCATCGGCTTCCAACATCGTCTCCACGCGGTCGATGCGAACGGTCGCCGCCACACCCAGAGCGCGCGTTACGATATTCGCTTGCGGATGCCGTTCCGCCGCCCCGGCCGCGAGAACGCCGGCATCGACCATTTCCTGAACCACGCTGTGGTCGCGCGTCAGCTGCTCGGCGGCGCCGCCCCGGATGCGATAGGCCCGGCTGTCCCCCGCCCACAGGATGGTGGCATTCCGGCCCTGCAAAAGCACGACGACGGCTGTCGCGCCGCTCGTTCCCCCCGCCTCCCGGTTGCGCGTTCCGATGATGCGGTTGGCGTGCGCCAGGCGCTCCTCGACCGCGTCGGTATCGATCGGCGCCATCCCGTCCGCCAGCGTGCGCAACGCGTCGATCACGGTCGTCGCCGCCTCGGCGCCGCCGCTGTGCCCACCCATGCCGTCCGCCACCGCCCAAAGACCGCGATCCGCGCGATCGAGCAGCCGATCCTCGTTCACCGCACGGACGCGACCGACATGCGTGCGGCTTTCCGAGCGAAACGGGGCGGGGGTATCCGACGTCGGTCGCACGGTCGCGCGCCTGCGACGCAGCAACGATGGAAAATTCACGACGCCTGCGCCTGATCGCGGGCGAGGGCCGTGTCCGCCGCCCCATAGGCAGATGCGAACGCGCGATCGAGGGAGCCCGGCGACGCCTCGGTGATCTGCCGCGTCAGATCGGCGTGGCGGCTGGCGACTTCGGCCATCTGCAGGCTCGCCCGGCTTTTCAGCAGGGTCGCGCGATCCGCAACGGCGGCATCGATAGCGGCCGGGTCGAAGCTTTCGATCGCCGCGTTCAGGCTACCTTGCAGGCCGGCGAACGTCGCCACCAGATGCCGTTTGACATCACTGAACGACGCCTTGAGCGCCACGGGGCCGGAGAGGAAGCCGGTCGACCCAGCCAGCAGCAGATCGATCGCGAGGCGCTGCGTCGGCGCCCATTTAAACGGATTATTGTCCGCCCCGCTGATCGTCGTGCGGGTCAGCTGATAGCGGCCACGGGCGCGATCCCGCTCCGCCATCAGATCGCCGATACCCAGCACCATCTGGCGATAGACCGCCCCCGCCCGCCGCATGATCTCGACCGGCTCCTCCTCCGACAGCAGCGAGCAATCGAGGCCCGCCCCCTCACAGAACGCCTCCAGCAGCGATCCCTCGTGCATCACGGGCGGCGCGCCCCCGTCCGCCCAGTCGCTCGGCACGTCGACCGATGCGCCGAGCGGCGGCGTCAGCACCATCGTCCGCGATCCGTCCACCTCATTGTCACGATGCGGCGCCTGGGTCGCGACCATCCGGAACCGGCCGAGGCTCAGCGCGCTCGGCACGGGCAACGGGACCGCGATGGTATCGGGGAAACGCGTGCCGCTATCGGCGTCGAACACCCCGTTCGCGCCCAGGGCACGCAACGTCAGCCCGCCCTCGTCCACCGCCAGCTCGCAATGCGCCCGCGACAAAAGGCAGTCGGGGTCGGCGATCGGCCAGTCCGCGTCGCTATCGCGCCCGATCCTGAGCAAACCTTCGCGCAGCAGCCGCACATCGACCGGCTGCACCATGTCATCCACATCGAACAGTTGAAGCATGTACATCGTTCGTCGTCTCACGCGGCAAGGCGGTTGGCGGGCAGGATCTGGGTAGCGCGCATCGCCGTCTCGGCCTTCGCCCCCGTCCCCGCCAGATGCGGCTCGACGGCGGCGGCGGCGCGGTTGAAGGCATCGAAGGTGGCGCCAAATTCGTCCCGTCGGCGGTGCGAGATGCGCAGGCCGAAGTCGGATCGCGCCGCATCGTCAAGCGCCGCGCGCAGCCGGGCGAGCGGGCGCGCGACCATCGCGCCGCTGAGATAGCCGACGAGCAGCACTACTACCGAGATCACAAACGATAGGGCGATCAGCAGCGTTTTCACATTCGCGATCGCGGCATCCAGCGCGGTCCGGCGCAGGACGAGATCGACGGTGCCGAACCGGGCGCCCGCATAGCGGATCGGCCGGACGAAGCGCAGGCCCGCTCCCGCGCCGGTATCGGGTGCCGCGGTCACGCCGTCATCGCCCTCCAGCGCGGGTTCCCCCACGGGCGGCCGGTATCGCGTGCCGATCAGGCGTGCGTCGCCCGCCGCCCGCACGATGCCGCCCGTATCCGCCACGATCATCTCGCGGATCTCCCGATCGCGCGATGCCGATGCGACGAAGGCCTGCAGCGCCGACCAATCCTGCTGATCGGGCGAGAGGCCGGCATTGTCCGCCGCCAGAACGGCCGTATTGCCGGTCACGAACGCCGCGATCGACGAGCCCGAGACGATCGCCATATGCTCCCGCGTCCGCTGCTGGCGGC
>CAJYJW010000104.1 GCA_913775025.1 uncultured Sphingomonas sp.
CGGGCATCTACGGCTTCCTGCTGTTCGCTATCCTAGCCGTGTTCGTCGCCGGGCTGATGGTCGGCCGCACGCCCGAATATGTCGGCAAGAAGATCGAGAGCCGCGAGGTGAAGCTCGCGGTCCTGGCTATCGCGGTGCTGCCGCTCGTCATCCTGGGGCTGACCGCCCTGTCATCGGTCCGGCAGCAGGGTCTGGCCGGTCCGCTGAACAAGGGGCCGCACGGCTTCTCCGAGATCCTCTACGCCTTCACCAGCGCGGTCGGGAACAACGGATCGGCGTTTGCGGGGCTTACCGCCAACACGCCTTATTACAACGGCCTGCTGGGCGTCGCGATGTGGTTCGGCCGCTTCTTCGTAATCGTACCGATGCTGGCGATCGCCGGCAGCCTCGCTGCCAAGAAATACACGCCGGAGAGTGCGGGGTCCTTCCCCACGACTGGCGGTCTCTGGGTCGGCCTGCTCGTCGGGATCATCCTGATCCTGGGCGGCCTCACCTTTCTGCCGAGCCTCGCGCTCGGTCCCATCGCCGATCATCTCGCGATGATCCGCGGCCAGCTGTTCTGATCGGGGGCCACCATGGCAAAAACCCAATCCAAAAGCCTGTTTACCGCCGACCTCGTGGTGCCGGCGATCAAGGCATCGTTCCTGAAGCTCAACCCGCGCGAGTTGATCCGCAACCCGGTCATGTTCGTCACCGCGGCCGTCGCGCTGCTGATGACGGTCCTGCTGGTCGTAGGCCACGACAATCTCAGCCTCGCCTTCAAGGCGCAGCTGGCGGCATGGCTGTGGCTGACGGTGCTGTTCTGCACCTTCGCCGAGGCGCTGGCCGAAGGGCGCGGTAAGGCGCAGGCCGCCAGCCTGCGCGCCGCCAAGGCGGAACTCACCGCCAAGCGCTTGAAGGGGGATGGCCGCCAATATGACGACGTGCCCGCAAGCCAGTTGCAGGTCGGCGATATCGTGCTGGTCGAGACGAACGACCTGATTCCCTCGGACGGCGAAGTCGTCGCAGGCGTTGCCAGCGTCAACGAGGCGGCGATCACCGGCGAAAGCGCGCCCGTGATCCGCGAGGCGGGCGGCGATCGTTCGGCGGTCACCGCCGGCACCCGCGTCATCTCGGATGAGATCCGGGTCAAGGTGACGGTGGAGCCGGGCAAGGGCTTCCTCGATCGCATGATCGCGCTGGTGGAGGGGGCCGAGCGGCAGAAGACGCCCAACGAGGTCGCGCTCACCATCCTGCTCGTCGGCCTGACGATCATCTTCCTGATCGCGGTCGGCACGATCCCGGCGTTCGCCGCCTATGCGGGCGGCGCGATCCCGGTGGCGATCCTGGCGGCGCTGCTCATCACGCTGATCCCGACGACGATTGCGGCACTCCTTTCCGCCATCGGCATCGCGGGGATGGACCGCCTCGTCCGTTTCAACGTGCTCGCCAAATCAGGCCGCGCGGTGGAGGCGGCGGGGGACATCGACGTGCTGCTGCTAGACAAGACGGGCACGATCACCGTGGGCGACCGCGCCGCCAGCGAGTTTCGCGCGGTCGGCGGCGCGAGCGAGGTAGAGTTGGCCGAGGCGGCGCTGCTTGCCAGTCTCGCGGACGAGACGCCCGAAGGTCGCTCCGTCGTGGTACTGGCGGGCGAACGGCATCAGCTGCGGCGATCGCTGCCGGACGGGGCGGAGATCATCCCGTTCACCGCGCAGACCCGCGTCTCGGGCATACGCTTTGACGGCACGCTCATCCAGAAGGGCGCGGTCGATTCGGTCCTCCGCGCCAACCCCGGATCGGGCGAAACGGCCGCCGCGACCGAGCTGCGCCGCGTGACGGACGAGATCGCGCGCTCCGGCGGCACGCCGCTGGCGGTGGCCAAGGACGGGCGGCTGCTCGGCGCGATCTTCCTCAAGGACGTGGTGAAGGCCGGTATCCGAGAACGCTTCGGCGAGCTTCGGCAGATGGGGATCCGTACGGTGATGATCACCGGCGACAATCCGCTGACCGCCGCCGCCATCGCCGCGGAAGCCGGGGTCGACGACTTCCTCGCGCAGGCGACGCCCGAGGACAAGTTGGCGCTGATCCGCAAGGAGCAGACTGGCGGCCGGCTGGTGGCGATGTGCGGCGACGGCACGAACGACGCACCGGCGCTCGCCCAGGCGGATGTCGGCGTCGCGATGAATACCGGCACGCAGGCCGCGCGCGAGGCGGGCAATATGGTCGATCTCGACAGCGATCCGACCAAGCTGATCGAGGTGGTGGGCCTCGGCAAGCAATTGCTGATGACGCGCGGCGCGCTCACGACCTTCTCGGTCGCCAACGACGTGGCCAAATATTTCGCGATCATCCCGGCGATGTTCGTGGCGCTCTACCCCTCGCTCGGCGTGTTGAACGTGATGGGGCTGGCGACGCCGGAAAGCGCGATCCTGTCGGCGATCATCTTCAATGCGATCATCATCCCGCTGCTGGTGCCGCTGGCGCTGAAGGGCGTGGCGTACAAGCCGATGGGGGCGGGGCCGCTCCTCGCGCGCAACCTCGCCATCTACGGCCTCGGCGGGCTGGTCGCCCCGTTCATCGGCATCAAGATCATCGACCTCTTGGTCGGCGGGCTCGGGCTCGCGTAAGGAGAACAGGCATATGGGCAAGGATTTCACCACCGCGCTGCGGCCCGCGATCGTCATGACGGTGCTGTTCGCGCTGCTGCTCGGCCTCGCCTACCCGCTGGCGATGACGGGGATCGGACAGGCGATCTTCCCGACCCAGGCGAACGGCAGTCTGGTGCGCGATGCCGCCGGGCGGGTGATCGGCTCCACCGTCGTCGGGCAGGCGTTCGTCAGCGACCGTTACTTCCAGACACGGCCGTCGGCGGCGGGCAAGGGGTATGACGGGCTGGCCTCGTCCGGTTCCAACTACGGCCCGACCGCGCAGGGCCTGGTCGATCGGGTGCGGGTGGATGTCGCGAAGCGCCATGCCGAGGGGGTGGCGGGCGCAATGCCAGCCGATCTCGTCACCGCCAGTGGTTCCGGGCTCGACCCGGACCTGTCGCCCGCCGCCGCGCTCGCGCAGGCGCCCCGCGTCGCCGCCGCCCGTGGCCTGCCCGTCGCGCGGGTGCGCGATCTGGTGGCCCG
The DNA here is from genome assembly GCA_913775025.1 of uncultured Sphingomonas sp. GTDB lineage: Bacteria > Pseudomonadota > Alphaproteobacteria > Sphingomonadales > Sphingomonadaceae > Alterirhizorhabdus. The sequence continues at coordinate 3,114 of CAJYJW010000104.1, forward strand.
GTCCATACGCGATCCGCTGCTCGGCGAACCGCACGTCAACGTCCTCGCGCTCAATCGCGCGCTGGACGCCTTG
>CAJYJW010000105.1 GCA_913775025.1 uncultured Sphingomonas sp.
CGCTCAACATCTTCGGGCTGGTGCTGAACGGCATCACGGTGCGCGGGTCGATCGTCGGCACCCGGCTCGACCTGCAGGAGTCGCTCGACTTCGCGGCGGACGGCAAGGTGAAGGCGACCGTCTCCACCGCGCCGCTAACCGAGGTCAATGAGGTGTTCGACCGAATGCGCAAAGGCCAGATCGAGGGCCGCGTCGTCCTCGACCTCGCCGCCTGAAACCCCGGCGGGCGGCGGCTTCGGCCCCGCCCGCCGCCTTGGGAGTGACAATGACCGATCGTATCGCCTGCCCTGCCCTTCTTTCGCGTATCACCGATGCCGATACCGCAGCCGCATTGATCCGTCCGGGCGAAACCGTGGCGACCAGCGGCTTCACCGGATCGGGTTATCCCAAGGCCGTCCCGCAAGCACTGGGACGACGGATCGCAGCCCATCATAAGGAGGGGCGCCCGTTCCGCGTCAACCTGTGGACCGGCGCCTCGACCGGACCCGAACTGGACGGCGCACTGGCGGCGGTCGACGGCCTCGCCCAGCGCCTGCCCTATAGCGGCGATCCGGTCGCGCGAGAGAAGATCACTCGCGGCGAGATCGACTATCTCGACATGCACCTGAGCCAGGTCGCGCCGATGGCGTGGGAGGGCGTGCTGGGCCCGCTCGACACCGCGATCGTCGAGGTGTCCGGCATCCGCGCGGACGGCTCGCTGATCCCCTCCTCCTCGGTCGGCAACAACAAGACCTGGTTGGACCGCGCGTCCCGCGTCATCCTGGAGGTCAATCGCTGGCAGGATGCGGCGCTGGAGGGGATGCACGACATCTATTACGGCACCCGCCTACCACCGGATCGCGTACCGATCCCATTGGTGCGCCCCGACGACCGGATCGGCACGCCCTATCTCGCCTGCGATCCGGACAAAATCGTCGCCATCGTCGAGACGGACGCGCCGGACCGCAACCTGCCCTTCGCCGCGCCCGACGACACGGCGCGCGCCATCGCCGGGCATATCATCGAGTTCCTGGCCCATGAGGTCTCGCGCGGCCGCCTGCCACCCGCGCTGCTGCCGATCCAGTCGGGGGTCGGCAATATCGCCAATGCCGTTCTGTCGGGCCTGATCGATGCGCCGTTCGAGCCGATGACCGCCTATACCGAGGTGATCCAGGACGGGATGCTCGACCTGCTCGATGCCGGCCGCTTGCGCATGGCCTCCGCCACCGCCTTTTCGCTTAGCCCGCAGGCGGCGGCGCGGCTCAACGCCGACATGGCCGCGTACCGGAACCGCATGATCCTGCGCCCGCAGGAAATCAGCAACCATCCCGAACTTGTCCGTCGCTTGGGGTGCATCGCAATGAACGGGCTGATCGAGGCGGACATCTACGGCAACGTCAATTCCACGCTGGTGATGGGATCGCGCATCCAGAACGGCATCGGTGGGTCGGGCGATTTCGCGCGCAACGCCTATGTCTCGATCTTCATGACGCCCTCGACCGCCAAGGGCGGCAAGATTTCCGCCATCGTGCCGCAGGCCTCGCATGTCGATCACATCATGCAGGACGTGCAGGTGATCGTGACCGAACAGGGCCTCGCCGATCTGCGCGGCCTGTCGCCGCGCCAGCGCGCACGGGCCGTGATCGAACGCTGCGCCCATTCCGATTACCGCCCGATGCTCGCCGACTATGCGATGCGGGCCGAGGGCGGTTCCTATGGCCTCCATGCCCCCGCGCTTCCTGGCGAGGCATTGTCCTGGCATCGGCGCTTCATGGAAACGGGGACGATGCTGCCCTCTTGACCGCGGTCAATGCGGCACGCGTGCCACCGATTCATCGGTACGGCAACCCAGGAGGACACCATGATCGCCGCCGATACCGAGATGCTCGTCACCCGCCACGGCACAGTGCTGCACGTCCGGCCCGCCCGCGAAGAGGACGAGCCCGCGCTCGCCGCCTTCTTCGCGAAGGTTTCGCCCGAGGATCTGCGCTTCCGCTTCCTGACCAGCGTGCGTGTAGTGAGTCACGAGCGGCTGTCCGGCATGATCCGTGCCAATGATGCAACCAGCGAAAGCCTGATCGCCTTTGACGACGGCGGATCGATCGTTGCGGCGGCGATGCTGGCCGGGGACGACATCGCGAAAACCGCAGAGGTCGCCGTCGCCATCCGGCGCGACATGAAGGCGCGAGGTATCGGCTGGACGTTGCTCGACCATCTGGTCGGTCATGCAAAACGAAAGGGATATCACACGATCGAAGCGATAGAGGATCGCGACAACCAATCCGCCATCACGATCGAGAAGGAAATGGGTTTTATCCCTCATCCAGTCGAGAGCGATCCCATGCTGGTCAGGCTAACGCGCGATATCGTCTGATCGACGCGCGCCGCCTCGATAAGATCCTACCCGAATACGATGCCAATCACCCCTTCTCCCATTGTACATATGAACGCCAAAAGCGGTTGAATTTGACGTTTCCGATCGTATTTACATCCCATCATTTTCAACCGCGTTGGTACAGCGAGTAGGTACAGCGTGGCTGATCGTGAAACACAAAAAGCCCGGAAAACCGCGCCTTTTATGTTTGTGACATCCCTCCCGTAGGGGTCACCATTTCCCGGCCTTTTTGGCGGGAGTTGGCGAAATCTAAAATCGGTGAGCAGCTTTTGTCTGTCGGGCTTGCGTCGATCGTCGATCGGCTGTGTCGAATATTTCGCGCCCGAATAGTCACCGTATCACGGCCAGCGCTGCCGCCAATTCACGCTTCACGAACGGCTTCGTCAGGCGCGG
>CAJYJW010000106.1 GCA_913775025.1 uncultured Sphingomonas sp.
TTGCGGCGCGCGGCTATTCGGCGCCCGCCAACGATCCGCAATGGTATCCGACGCCGGCGGCCTTCACCGCAATATACACCGCCGCCGGTTTCACCGACATCGAGGCGCGGCTGATTCCGCGCCCCACCCCGCTGCCGACCGGCGTGACCGGCTGGCTGCGCACCTTCCGCGCCGGCTTCATGGACGTGGCGGGGGTGCCCGATGCCGAGCAGCCCGCGATCGCGCAAGCGGTGGAGGATCGCCTCGCCGATGCCTTCCGCCAGCCCGACGGCACCTGGATCGCCGATTACGTCCGCCTTCGCTTCACGATTAGGAAACCCCTCTGACCCGAAGGTCCTCTTCGCTGTTGCTTTCGCTGCTAGTTTTGGCGCTGGTGGGGGCAGCGTTATATGCTTGGGCGGCAGCGCCCCCCCCGATAATGCCTCGCCCGGCAATATGCCGGGCGCCGACGAACCGCGTGCTTGCCCTGACCGAACTGGTGGCAAGACATAAGGCGTTGAATGCATGTGTCGTCCGTGTGCGGGGTTTCCTAAGCGAGTCATGCGAAGGCTATGAATGTTCGCTCACGGCAGCGCGCCAGTCGTTTGGCGCACCCGTGAGCGACGCGGATCTTTCGATTGGCTATAATGAGGATTTCGATCGCCGCGCACAGCACTTTCTTGCTCGGGAGGTCATACTGACCGCCCGTTTCAGCGACGAATGCATGAAGGCGCACGTCATCTGCCTCCATCGCGCGCCCGAATTGCAACCTATCCCCCACACCCCAATCATTCCGCTGGAGAGTAAGTGATGCGTTACCTCCCCCTGACCGATGCCGATCGCGCCGAGATGCTTGGCGTGATCGGTGCCGGATCGATCGACGATCTGTTCGCCGACGTGCCCGCCGCCGCCCGCCTCTCCGGCCCGATCGCGGGGCTGCCCGCCCATGCCTCGGAGATGGCGGTGGAGCGGCAACTGCGCGGGCTGGCCAACCGCAATCTCTCGGCGGGCGATGCGCCCTTCTTCCTCGGCTGCGGGGCCTATCGCCACCATATCCCGGCCTCGGTCGATCATCTGATCCAGCGCGGCGAGTTTCTTACCGCCTACACGCCCTACCAGCCCGAGATCGCGCAGGGCACCTTGCAGATGCTGTTCGAATTCCAGACGCAGGTCGCCCGTCTGCTCGGCTGCGATGTCGCGAACGCCAGCATGTACGACGGCTCCACCGCCATGTGGGAGGCGATCGGCATGGCGCGGCGGATCACCCGGCGCGGCAAGGCGCTGCTCTCCGCCGGGCTGCATCCGCATTACGTCTCTGTCGCGAAGACGATGGCGAAGTTCACCGGCGACCGGCTCGTCACCGCCGTGCCGACATTGACCGACGGCGCGCCCGGTGACGACCTCGCCACGCTGATCGATGCGATCGACGGCGAGACATCGTGCGTGGTCGTGCAGAACCCCAACATTCTCGGCCACATCGCCGACCTGTCCGAGCTGGCCGCGCGCGCGCATGAAAAGGGCGCGCTGCTGATCGCGGTGGTGACGGAGCCGGTCTCGCTCGGCGCGATCCGGTCGCCCGGCGAGATGGGAGCCGATATCGTGGTGGGCGAGGGGCAGGCGCTCGGCGTCGGTCTCCAGTTCGGCGGGCCGTATGTCGGCCTGTTCGCCTGCGCGGACAAATATGTCCGCCAGATGCCGGGGCGGCTGTGCGGGCAGACCTATGATGCGGCGGGCCAGCGCGGCTTCGTGCTGACGCTCTCGACGCGCGAGCAGCATATCCGCCGCGAGAAGGCGACCTCGAACATCTGCACCAACTCCGGCCTCTGCGCGCTTGCCTTCTCGATCCACATGAGCCTGCTGGGCGAGCGGGGTCTGCGCGATCTGGCGGCGCTGAATCACGCCAAGGCGGTGCAGGCGGCGGATCGGTTGGCCGCCGTGCCGGGCGTGTCGCTGGTCAACGACGGCTTCTTCAACGAATTCACCTTGCGGCTGCCGAAGGAAGCGCGCCCCGTCGTGCGCACGATGGCGGACAAGGGCGTGCTCGGCGGCGTCTCGCTCGGCCGCCTGTTCCCGGGCGAGGCGGCGCTGGCGAACGGCCTCGTCGTCGCGGTGACGGAGACGGTGGACGAAGCGGATATCGATGCGCTGGCGGCGGCGCTTGAGGAGGCACTGGCATGAGCGTGAACGCAAGCGGCTGGAAGCCCGAGATGCACGATGCGGAGGGCGATGCGCCCGCGACCTTCACCGGCAATCGCGCGCTGATGCTGGAGGAGGGGCTGATCTTCGAGATCGGCGATGCCACCCGCACCGGCGTCGATCTGCCGCAGCCGCCGAAGGTCGCGAGCCGCCTTGGCGGACTGGAGCGCAATCGCCCGATCGGCCTGCCCGGCCTCGCCGAGCCGGAGGTGGTGCGCCATTATACGCGCCTCAGCCGGCAGAATTATGCGATCGACCTGGGGCTGTTCCCGCTCGGATCGTGCACGATGAAGCATAACCCACGCCTCAATGAAAAGATGGCGCGGCTGCCGGGTTTCGCCGACATCCATCCGCTGCAACCGATCGAGACGGTACAGGGCGGGTTGGGGCTGATCCATCTGGTTGGTGAATGGCTGACCACGCTGACGGGCATGGCCGCCGTCGCGATGAGCCCCAAGGCGGGCGCGCATGGCGAGCTGTGCGGCCTCCTCGCCATCCGTGCCGCGCTTGAGGCGCGGGGGGACGCGCGCCGGGTCGTCCTCGTGCCCGAAAGCGCGCACGGCACCAACCCCGCCACCGCCGCCTTCTGCGGCTATGCGGTGGAGAATATTCCTGCAACCTCGGAAGGCCGCGTCGATCTGGCGGCGCTTAAAAGCCGGCTGGGGCCGGACGTGGCGGCGGTGATGATCACCAACCCCAACACCTGCGGCCTGTTCGAACGCGACATGGCGGCGATTTCCGAGGCGGTGCATGCGGCCGGCGGGCTGGTCTATTGCGACGGGGCAAACTTCAACGCCATCGTCGGGCGCGTGCGGCCGGGCGATCTCGGCATCGATGCGATGCACATCAACCTGCACAAGACCTTCTCCACCCCGCACGGCGGCGGCGGCCCCGGCTCCGGCCCGGTCGTGCTGTCGGAGGCGCTCGCCCCCTTCGCGCCGCTCCCCTTCATCGAGGCGGACGGCGACGGCCATTTCCGTCTGGTCGAGGAGGAGACGGCGGGCGAGCATCATGGGAGCAGCTTCGGCCGGATGGTGGCGTTCCACGGGCAGATGGGCATGTTCGTTCGCGCCGCCGCCTACATGCTGAGCCACGGCGCGGACGGGTTACGGCAGGTCGCCGAGGATGCGGTGCTCAACGCAAACTACATCCTCCGCTCGCTGGAAGGCGTGCTCGATGCGCCTTTCGCCGCCAGCGGCCCGTGCATGCACGAGGCGCTGTTCAGCGACGAGGGCTTCGCGACCGGCTTCTCCACGCTCGATGTCGCCAAGGGGCTGATCGACGAGGGCTTCCACCCGATGACGATGTATTTCCCGCTGGTGGTGCACGGCGCGATGCTGGTGGAGCCGACCGAGACCGAGTCCAAGGCGGCGCTGGATCAGTTCATCGGCGCGCTGCGGCATGTGGCGGAACGCGCGAAGGCGGGCGACCCGCTGCTCAAGCAGGCCCCGCTGATGGCCCCGCGCCGCCGGCTGGACGAGACGGGGGCGGCGCGCAAGCCCGTGCTCGTCTGGCGCGATCCCGCCCCCACCGCGCAGGCGGCGGAATAGGCCGGTGGGCGGGCGGACGTTGACACGCGCCGCCTGCCTGTCATCCCCGCCCGGTAAAGCAGCGCGGGGGCGGGGATGATGGCGCGAAACGGCAATATCGGCTTCATCGGCCTGATCGTGGCGGTGGCGACGATCGGTGGCTTCATGTTCGGCTATGATTCGGGCGCGATCAACGGCACGCAGGATGGATTGCGCCGCACCTTCGGCCTGAACGAGGCCGAATTAGGGTTGACCGTCAGCGCGTTGCTGCCGGGATGCGCGCTGGGCGCGTTTCTCGCCGGGCGGCTGGCCGACGTGCTGGGCCGGCGTGGCGTGATGATGATGGCGGCGGCGCTGTTCATCCTCTCCGCCCTCGCTTCCGGCGCGGCCCCGTCCGCCGGCCTGCTGGCGCTCGCGCGCTTTTGCGCGGGGGCGGCGGTAGGGGCGGCGAGCGTGCTTTCCCCCGCCTACATCAGCGAAGTGACGCCGGCGGCGATTCGCGGCCGGCTCGCCAGCGCGCAACAGGTGATGGTGATCTCGGGCCTCACCGGCGCGTTCGTGGTGAACTACTACCTGGCGCAGGCGGCAGGCTCATCCTTGAGCATCTTCTGGGGCGGCTACCCGGCCTGGCGGTGGATGTTCTGGGTGCAGGCGCTGCCCGCGATCCTGTTCCTGATCACGCTGCTGCTGATCCCGGAAAGCCCGCGCTTTCTGGTCGCGAAAGGGCGGATGGCGGCGGCGGAGGACGTGCTGGCGCGCCTGTTCGGCGCAGGCGGCGCAAAGGCCAAGGCCGCCGAGATCGCAGCCTCGCTCAGCAACGATCATCGCCCCGGCCTGGCCGACATTCGCAAGGCCAGCGGCGGCCTGCGCCCGATCGTGTGGGTGGGGATTGGGCTGGCGGTGTTCCAGCAGCTCGTCGGCATCAATATCGTCTTCTACTACGGCGCGGTGCTGTGGCAGGCGGTCGGCTATTCGGAAGGCGACGCGCTGAAGATCAATATCCTGTCCGGCGCGCTGTCGATCCTCGCCTGTCTCTTCTCGATCCTGCTGGTCGACCGGATCGGGCGGCGGCCGCTGCTGCTCATCGGCTCGGCGGGCATGGCGTTGACGCTGGCGACGCTGACCTGGTGCTTCGCGCAAGGAGGGCTGGTGGACGGGCGGCTGACGCTGCCGCCGGGCACGGGCACAATCGCGCTCTATGCGGCCAACGCCTATGTCGTGCTGTTCAACGGCAGCTGGGGCCCGGTGATGTGGGTGATGCTGGGCGAGATGTTCCCCAACCGCATGCGCGGATCGGCGCTGGCGGTGGCGGGGGCGGCGCAGTGGCTGGCCAATTTCGCCGTCAGCGCCAGCTTTCCATGGGCGGCGGCGAATATCGGGCTGGCTATCACCTATGGCATCTACACCCTGTTCGCCGCCGCCTCCCTGCTGTTCGTCGCGACGAGTGTGCGGGAGACGCGCGGGGTAGAACTGGAGGCAATGCCCGGCTGATCGGGCGGTGAGGCTACAGCTTGCGGAAGCGGGCGACGAAGAAGCCGTCCGCCCCGCCTTCCACCATGCCCGGCGTCACCCGCACGCGGCCGGCCTCGTCGGGCAGGATGCCGGCGGGGAGGACGGCGGCTTCCACGGGTTCCAGCGCGAAGCCGTGGCCGACGGCGAAATCCTCGGCCACCCGCTCCCCCTCCACCCGTTCGAGGGAGCAGACCGCGTAGATCAGCGTGCCGCCAGGGGCGACCCAGCCCGCGGCGCGCGCCAGCATCGCGCGCTGTTGCGCGGCAAGCGCCTTGATCGCCCGATCGGTCGCGCGGTGCAGCACGTCGGGATGGCGGCGGAAGATGCCGGTGGCGGAGCAGGGCGCGTCCAGCAGCACCGTGTCGAACGGGGCGTCGGGGGCGTATTCCATCACGTCGGCGGCGATGCATTCGGCGGAGAGGCGGACGCGGGCGAGGTTCTCGCCCAGCCGCGCCAGCCGGGGCTCGGACGAATCGATCGCCGTCACCGCCCAGCCGGCGGCTGCGAGTTGCATCGTCTTGCCGCCGGGCGCGGCGCACAGATCGAGCAGGCGGCGGCCCTCGCCCGGTCCGGCGACGCGGGCGGGGATGGAGGCGGCGATATCCTGCACCCACCAATCGCCATCGGCATAGCCGGGCAGATCCGCCACCTGTGGCCCGCGCGCGATGCGGACGTGGCCGGGGGCAAGCGATACGCCGCCGAGCCGTTCGGCCCACGCCGTCGCATCGCCATCCCGCAGCGACAGGTCCAGCGGGGGCGGGGCGGCGATGGCGATGCGCGCCGCCTCCACCGCCGCCTCGCCCCATGCCTTGCGCCAGCGCTTGGCGACGGCGGGTGGCAGCGCGGGCGGCTGCGGCAGGGTCACGTCGCCGCGCAGGATCGCGCCGAACACGCAGTGGACCAGCTTGCGCGGGCCGCCGTCCACCAGCGGCAGTACGGTGGTGATAGCGGCATGCGGCGGCGTGTTGAGCGCCAGCGACTGCACCAACGCGATCCGCAGCACCGACCGCGCCTTGGCGTCGTGCGGCAGCGGGCGTTGGGTCGCGCCGTCGATCAGCGCGTCGAGGTCGGGTAGCCGGCGTAGCGCCTCGGCGGCGATGGCATGAGCAAGCCCGCGATCGTCCGCGCGCT
>CAJYJW010000107.1 GCA_913775025.1 uncultured Sphingomonas sp.
ATGGCTGCGGCGGAGGGGGATCGGTGATGACGACGGATATGCTTTCGCCTGCGACCCGCGATTTCCTCGCGCGGCGGCACGGTCTGCTGATCGACGGCGGCTGGGCGGATGCCGGCGGGGTCGCGTACGTCGATCGTGCCGTCCCCGCCGGCATCCGCCCAGCCGCCGTCGATCAGCAGACCGTGCCGCCGCGCGAGGAAATCGCGGGTCGCAGGCGAAAGCATATCCGTCGTCATCACCGATCCCCCTCCGCCGCAGCCATCTCGGGCCAAATCACCCGATCTTCCTGCACGACGATGCCGCGCGAGGCCGTCATATCGGCCACGTCGCCGAATGCGGCCGCAAAGTCCGTGGTCGCCAGCGCATGATCGAGCGTCTGGCGATCGGCGAAAGAAAGCTCGATCACGCCATCGAACGGCTGCGTCTCGTCGATCGCCCGGGAAAGGCGCACGTCCGTTACCCCCGGTAGCGCGATAGCCATGCGTCCGGCGGCGGCGATCATCGGCTTCTCGATGCTCGCCGTACCGCGCTTTAAAAAGATCATCGCCTTGACGGGTTGCGTAGCGGCATCGCCATCGCCCTCACGCAGGATCGTCTCGTGCGTCATCACCCAGCCAAGTCGCGCGCGATCATAGAAGAGATCGCCGTCCGCATCGAGTTCCGGCCAGTCCGGGTGGACGGTCATCTCCCCCATGGCGGCGGCATCGCGCAGCCAGATCGCCGCGACGCCGGACCAGGAGGCGGGCGCCAAGCCGGTCGGCGTGATCCCCGGCTCGACGAGATTCTGAACATAGCGGCGGACCTGCGGCATGCGCTTCGTCAGCGTGCCGTGCGGGTGACGCCAGTGAGCGCCGAACCCCGCCCGATCGAGCGCGTCGAGCTTGGTCAACAGGGCGAAGACCTTCAGCATCGCATCCCCTCCGTCCGTGGTGTGTTCCCACCATCAAAACGCACATGGATGTTATGCTTCAGTTTTCACGCACGCAAGATGGCACATTATGTTCGCATATAATTTTGATGTAGATGCGGAGGCTCGTTCAAGCGACGGAGGCGAGCCTGCGTGGGGAGAGCCGGACATGCAGTTCCGCGAGGCGGGCATGCAATCGTTCCTGTTCGGTCGCGATGCATGCGGCGACGGCGTTCATCACGAAATTCGCCTTCATCGCATCGGCGACCTGCCCATCGGCGATCAACCCGGCCGCCCAATTGTGAAAGACGACATATTCGCCGTCGATCTGGTGCAGGATGAGCAGCTCGTGATCGATGCCGTCGCGCAGCAGCCCCGCCCCCATGGCATGGACCAGCCACCGCTCGATCCGGGAACGTGCGACGGACTGCATCGATTCAAGCATCGATGGCCGCTGATTTTGCGAAAAGTAGAAGTCGACGATCACCTTGGCGAAGGCGGGGCCGCGAAACAGCTCGGCGGCAATCCAGTCATATTCCCTAAAAATCGCATCGATATCGCTTCCCGCCGGGGCCTTGCCGAGAAACGTCGAGATCGACTCCATATGTTCGACAATGGCGGCCTGAATTACGCCGTCGCGATCACCGAACGCACGATAGACCGTGCGCGGCGCAACGGATGCGCGATCGCACAGCCGCGCGATCGTCAGCTCTTCCTGTCCGCTCGCCAGAAGCTCGCGCGCCTCGCGCAGGATGCGGCCGCGCCGCTCGGCCATGCTGCTGCTGAGATAGGTGCGTTTGGTCGCCATGTCTGCGGCAGCACTGCCACGAACCAAGCGGGCGGGAAAGCACCTGCCACTTGTACACGCCTGTCCGCTCCGCATCCATCGTGACGATACTCGCCCGTATCGGCGATCAAGTATCCGGCTTAGAGAGGGGTGATGGTTTCACCGTCCAGTCCATCGTCAGGCGGCCTCCGCCCGGGCGGCCCCTGCCTGGCGCAGACAGGCCTCCACCGCCGCGCCGAGAGAGCTGACATAGATATCGGCCCCCAGCAGCCGCTGGATCTCCGCATCCGTCAACGCGGCCTCCCCGTCCGGCCACAGTCCGATCAGGATAGGAACGCCGCCGAGGTGCGTACGAATACGACGGATCAGATAGCGCAGGTGTGACGGGCTCCCGCCGATCTCGAGATAGGAGATGCACACCAAGCGCGCGCCGGCCATATCGAGGCGCCCGATATTCGCCCGGGACCCGGCCTCATGCCGTACCCGGGCGGCGCCGAAGCCCCGTTTCGCCAATAGCTGAGCGAGCATCGCCGTGACCGCATCGTCAAGAACGCCGCGTCCGGCGATGCACAGGATACTGCCCTCCGCATGCCAGTCCGCCGGGGCGAACGGCAGCATGTTCGGGGCCGTCTCCTGGAATCCCGCATCCGTGGCGGCGACCGGCTCCAGCCGGCGGCCACGCCCCTCCGCGATGGTCGCGGTATCGTCCTGCCGCTCCAGTTCCTCGATCAGCACCAGCATGGAATCGACGACCCGCGTCGCGCGCTCCCGCGTGATAGCACCACGGTCCACGTCTGCGGCCGCAAGCTTGAGCGCGGCGAGCGCCACCTCGTCATAATAAGACGTCAGCGACCGCTCGACCAACTGGCTCTCCGCTTGATCCAACGCCTCGTCCGGATCCTCCGCCAGCATACGCTGATAGAAACTCTCCACCGGGCTTAATGCCGGCCTGTCGCCGAGCACGACGTCGAGGAATTCCAGGCTGGGAATATGCCGGCCGAGAACGACCAGCAGAAGGGTGAGCGGCATCGATAAAACCAGCCCGACCGGGCCCCAGATCCAGGTCCAGAACACCGCCGCCAGCACGACCGACAGGGGGGAAAGGCCGGTGGAATGGCCGTAGAGCAACGGCTCCACCACATAGCCGATCAGCGGCTCCAGCATGACGAACAGCGCCGCCACCATCAGCATCGTCGTCCAGCCGGGGTCGGCGCCGGCCGCGATCAGCAGCGGCATCGCGGCCCCCAGCAACGCACCGATATAGGGTACGAAGCGCAGCACGCCCGCCAATATGCCCCACAGCGCCGGCACCGGCAGGCCGATCAGCCAGAGCCCGATGCCGACGATCGTGCCGAAGCTGGCATTGACGGCGAGTTGAGAGAGGAAATAGCGGCTCAATCGCCCTGCCGCGTCATCCATCGCCGCAGTCGTGCGATGGAGATCGGAGGAGCCGAACAGACGGATGAGACGATCCCGCAGATCCTCCTTTTGCATGAGCACGAAGATGGCGACCACGAGGACGATGACGAACGTCTCGAACGGCGCCACCACCGGCTCGAGATAGCCGCCGACCTGTTCCAGCACCGGCGTCTGCTGCTCCATCACGCGCACGTGCAGGGGATTGGCCCTGGTGCCGCGCACCACGCCGGGATCGGCCGCCGCAGCTGCCGGGGGCGTTTCCGGGCGCAGGAAAGGCAGGCGCGCCGTGATGAAGCCGGTCGCACGATCGACCTTCGCCTGCGCCGTGTGGATATAGGCGGGCGCGCGATCCGAAAGCGACGCCGCCTGCATGCCGACGAGCGTGCCCAATCCGCCCAGCGCCCCAAGCGCGCCGAGCACTGCGATGAAGATTGCCAGGCCTTTTGGAAGACGCACCCGTCGCAGCAAAGACACGATCGGCGAGAGGACGAAGGACAGGAGCACGGCGAGCGTGATCGGAATCAGCACGTCCTTGGCGAAGAAGAGCCCTGCTACGACCACGACGGCCACCGCCAGGCCCAGCAGGCCATCCCGCCCCGGCACCTGTGCCGGCGTGATGCCGATGCCATCGCCCGTCTGGCCGGATCCACCCTTCATGCCGCGTCCCCTTCGGAAGCGAAACAGTCCGCCGACCGGTTCGCTCCGTCTGAGGGGCGGGTTTTAAGGGAGAGGAAGTCCTCGGCCGATCACGGCCAACTGCGCCCGCGCTTTATCGCTGGCGAACAGGAAAGGCGGATCGACACAGAGACGTATCGATCGGACCGCCGCCGCGCGGCTTCTCGCGACATGTCTTGAAATGGTGCCCAGAAGAGGACTCGAACCTCCACGACCTTGCGATCGCCAGCACCTGAAGCTGGTGCGTCTACCAATTCCGCCATCTGGGCACGGGGTAGGCCGCGGGCTTTAGGGGAGGGTCCCGACGCTTGTCAACAACCTCCCGCATGGGGCATGGCGAAAAGCGATACGGGTTCGAATACGGGAAACGAAGAGATGGATCGGCTGGTGACGCTGTTCGGCGGCGGAGGGTTTCTCGGCCGCTATGTCGCGCAGGAACTGCTGCGCGGGGGCGCGCGCGTGCGGGTGGTGGAACGCGATCCACGCAAGGCCTGGTTCGTCAAGCCGCTAGGCGGCGTCGGGCAGACGCAATTCGCCGCCGCCGATATCACCGACGCGGAATCCGTTCGCCGTGTCGTCGCAGGGTCGGATGCGGTCGTGAACCTCGTCGGCATATTGAAAGGTCGGTTCGACGCGATCCACGTCGATGGCGCGCGCAACGTCGCGGAGGCCGCGCGAGCGGCGGGCGCCGCGGCTCTTGTGCAGATATCGGCGATCGGTGCGGATCCCGCGTCGCCGTCGGCCTACGGGCGAAGCAAGGGCGAAGGCGAGGCGGCGGTTCGGGCGGCCTTTCCCGATGCAACGATCATCCGCCCCTCGATCTTGTTCGGGCCGGAGGACGATTTCGTCAATCGCTTCGCCGGGCTGGCCAGCCGCCTGCCCGTCCTGCCCGTCGTGCGGGCGGACGCGAAATTTCAGCCGGCGTTCGTCGGCGATGCCGCGAGCGCGATCGCACAGGCGGCGCTTGAGCCGGGCAGACATGCCGGCCGAACCTACGAGCTGGGCGGACCGGAAGTCGTCACCATGCGCGGCCTGAACGAGTGGATTGCGCAAGCGATCGGACGCAAGCCGGCGATCGTGGAGATACCGGACGAACTTTCTCGCATGGCGACGAAGGTCGCGGGCGGATTGTGGGGTGCGCCGATGACGTTCGATCAGTGGCTGATGCTGTCGCGTGATAATGTGGTGGCATCGGATGCGGAGGGGTTCGCGGCGTTCGGTATCGCGCCCGCTCCGCTCGCCGCGCTGGCCCCGCGCTGGCTTGTGCGCTTTCGCCGCAACGGTCGTTTCGCCAAGGCGCCCGATCCGGCCGTCTGATCCTGGGGCGGCGTGTTCGCCACGCCCCCTTCCCCGCCACCCCTCCGGTGGCCAGCCTTGGGTGACCGGTCTTGGGTCCATCGCTTCTCGTCGTCATTCTCCTCGGCATCGTCGAGGGGCTGACGGAGTTCATCCCCGTATCGTCCACCGGCCACCTCGTGCTGGCGGGCGAACTGCTCGGCTTCCATGATGCGGGATCGGCCACATTCGACATCGTGATCCAGCTGGGCGCGATCCTGGCGGTGGTCGTCTTGTACTTTCGCCGCTTCACCGGCGTCGCGGCGGGGCTGGTGCGACGGGAACCGAACGCAATCGCCTTCACGCGGAACCTGCTGCTCGGCTTTCTGCCGGCGGTGGCGGTCGGCCTGCTGGTCTATAAGGCGATCAAGGCGCTGATGGAATCGCCCGTCGTCGTCGCGGTGGCGCTTATCGCCGGCGGCATCGCGATCCTGCTGATCGAACGGACGGTGCGTATCGCGCGCGTGCATTCGGTGGAGGGAATGCGCTGGCCGACAGCGCTCGGCATCGGCTGCATCCAGTGCCTCTCGATGATCCCGGGTGTCAGCCGTTCCGGCGCGACGATCATGGGCGCTCTGGTGCTGGGGGTCGAGCGCAAGACGGCGGCGGAATACAGCTTCTTTCTTGCCGTGCCGGTGATGCTGGCCGCATCCGCCAAGGAGTTGTGGGAACAGCGCGACGCCCTCGGCGGCGCTGACTGGGGCTCGATCGCCATCGGTTTCGGCGTGTCGTTCGTAGTGGCCCTGGCCGTAATCCGCGGATTCATCGCGATCGTGTCGCGACACGGATTCGCGCCGTTCGCCTGGTATCGGATTATCGTCGGATCCATAGCGCTGGTGTGGCTTTTGGTCCGATAGGGCCGACTCGGTCGTACTTTGCCATTACGCCAATTATCTTCACCTTTCCACGTTTGCCCGCTTCCTTCAATAGGTCAGTCGTTATGCCCTATGTTCGTCAAAGTGCGTGACTCCCGCGGGTTGAGACTGTATCAGCCACCTCATAGGGAGACTTTGAGATGGCCGAGAACCCGATGCTGTCGTTCGTCCGTGTCGGTCAGGATTATCCTGCCAAACGCGACGCGACCCTTCGCAACGACGACTTTCGCGAGATTTCCGATCGCTACGCGCTGACGAAGGCAGAGGAACAGTCGTCCCGCTGCTCGCAATGCGGCGTGCCCTACTGCTCCACCCACTGCCCGCTGCACAATCACATTCCGGACTGGCTGCGCCTGACCGCCGAGGGCCGGCTGCGCGAGGCCTATGAGTTGTCGAACGCGACGTCGACCATGCCCGAGATATGCGGGCGCATCTGTCCGCAGGATCGACTGTGCGAGGGCAATTGCGTGATCGAATTCTCCGGCCACGGCGCGGTGACGATCGGCTCGGTCGAGAAGTTCATCACCGATACCGCCTGGGAGCAGGGTTGGGTCGAGCCGCTGCGGCCGCTGGCGGATCGCGGCCAGTCGATCGGCGTGATCGGCGCCGGCCCCGCCGGTCTCACCACCGCCGAACTGATGCGGGCGCGCGGCTATGAGGTGCATGTCTACGATCGCCACGATCGCGCGGGCGGCCTGCTCACCTACGGCATCCCCGGCTTCAAGCTGGAGAAGCATGTCGTCATGCGCCGGATCGAGCGACTGGAGGCGGCAGGCATCACCTTCCATTACGGCTTCGCGGTCGGGCAGGATGCGACGCTGGCCGACCTGCGCGAGCGTCACGATGCCCTGCTGATCGCCACCGGCGTCTACAAGCCGCGCGCGATCAAGGCGCCCGGCGTCGGCACGCCGGGCGTGGTCGACGCGCTCGACTATCTCACCGCCTCCAACCGCAAGGGCTTCGGCGATGCCGTACCGGCGTTCGACGACGGCAGCCTGAACGCCGACGGCAAGAATGTCGTGGTGATCGGCGGCGGCGATACGGCGATGGATTGCGTGCGCACCGCCGTGCGGCAGGGTGCGAAATCGGTGAAGTGCCTCTACCGCCGCGACCGTGCGAACATGCCGGGCTCGCAGCGCGAGACGAAGAACGCC
The DNA here is from genome assembly GCA_913775025.1 of uncultured Sphingomonas sp. Classification (GTDB taxonomy): domain Bacteria; phylum Pseudomonadota; class Alphaproteobacteria; order Sphingomonadales; family Sphingomonadaceae; genus Alterirhizorhabdus. Next base: position 7,153 of record CAJYJW010000107.1, read on the forward strand.
GAGGAAGAGGGCGTCGAATTCGTGTGGCTTTCCGCCCCCGAGGCATTTGACGGCGAAGGCGCGGTGTCAGCCGTGCGCGCCACGAAGATGCGCCTGGGCGCGCCCGATGCCTCGGGCCGTCGCGCGCCGGAAGCCCATCCGGACAGCGAGTTCCGGCTGGACGCCGATCTCGTCATCAAGGCGCTCGGCTTCGATGCGGAGGATCTGCCCAAGCTGTTCGGCGCGGAGGATCTGTCGGTGACGCGCTGGGGCACCGTGCGCATCGATCACAAGACGATGCAGACAAGCCTCGACGGCGTGTTCGCCGCCGGCGACATCGTACGCGGCGCATCACTGGTGGTATGGGCGATCCGCGACGGCCGCGACGTGGCGGAGCGGATGCACCTCTACCTCAAGGCCAAGGCGAAGGCCGCCCCGCGCGTGGCGGTCGCCGCCTGACCTGCCGCCCCGGCCCAAGGTGCCGGGGCCATCATCGTCCGCATATTCGAGAGACGACCATGACCTATTTCCCTACGCCCGAGCATGAGCGCCTCGCCCGCGAAGGCATGTACCGCCCCGACTATGAAGGCGATGCCTGCGGCGTCGGCCTCGTCGCCGCGACCGATGGCAAGGCGTCGCGGCGCGTCGTCGCCGCCGCGATCGATGCGTTGAAGGCGGTGTGGCACCGCGGCGCGGTGGATGCCGACGGCAAGACCGGCGACGGCGCAGGCATTCACGTGGATCTGCCCGTCCGCTTCTTCGATGATGCGATCGAGCATGCCGGCCACAAGCCGATGCCGAACAGGCTGGCGGTGGGCATGATCTTCATGCCGCGCACCGACCTTAGCGCGCAGGAGATGTGCCGCACGATCGTCGAGTCCGAGATCATCGATTTCGGGTACACCATCTACGGCTGGCGGCAGGTGCCGGTCGATGTCTCGGTGATCGGCGAGAAGGCGATGTCCCTGCGTCCCGAGATCGAGCAGATCATGATCGCGGGCCCCCTGCCCGACGCTGCCAGCCAGGCGGAGTTCGAAAAGGACCTCTACCTCATCCGCCGCCGGATCGAGCGCAAGGTGGTGGAGGCGCAGATCAACGGCTTCTACGTCTGCTCGCTTTCCTGCCGCTCGATCATCTACAAGGGGTTGTTCCTCGCCGAGGCGCTGTCGGTCTTCTACCCCGATCTGCAGGACGAGCGGTTCGTCAGCCGCGTCGCGATCTTCCACCAGCGCTATTCTACCAACACCTTCCCGCAGTGGTGGCTGGCCCAGCCGTTCCGCACCCTCGCGCATAACGGCGAGATCAATACGATCCGCGGCAACAAGAACTGGATGAAAAGCCACGAGATCAAGATGGCGGCGCTCAGCTTCGGCGAGCATTCGGAAGAGATCAAGCCGCTGATCCCGGCGGGGGCATCCGATACCGCCGCGCTCGATGCCGTATTCGAGGCGATCTGCCGCTCGGGCCGCGATGCGCCCACCGCCAAGCTGATGCTGGTGCCGGAGGCGTGGCAGAGCAACGCGGCCATGCCGAAGCCGCATGCGGACATGTATTCCTATCTCGCCTCCGTGATGGAGCCGTGGGACGGACCGGCGGCGCTCGCCATGACGGACGGGCGCTGGGTGGTGGCCGGCGTCGATCGCAACGCGCTGCGCCCGCTGCGCACCACACGTACCGCCGACAATCTGCTCATCGTCGGCTCCGAGACGGGCATGGTGGTGGTGCCGGAATCGTCTGTCGTCGCCAAGGGCCGCATGGGGCCGGGGCAGATGATCGCGATCGATCTCGACGAAGGCCGCCTCTACGATGATCGCGCGATCAAGGACCGGATCGCCGGCGAAGCGCCCTATGGCGAGTGGATCAAGGGTTTCCGTACGCTCGATGATCTCGCGATGTCAGACAGTGACGTCGCGCTGCGCTACGACCGGCCGGAGCTGATCCGCCGGCAGGTGGCGGCCGGCCAGACGCTGGAGGACATGGAACTGATCCTCAGCCCCCAGGTGGAGGATGCGAAGGAAGCGATCGGATCGATGGGCGATGATACGCCCCTTGCCGTCATCTCCGACAAGCCGCGCATCGTCAGCCAGTTCTTCCGCCAGAACTTCAGCCAGGTGACGAACCCGCCGATCGACTCCTTGCGTGAAACCCAGGTGATGTCGCTCAAGACGCGCTTCGGCAACCTCGCCAACATCCTCGATTCCGAGGCGCAGCAGTCGAACGTGCTGGTGCTGGACTCGCCCGTGCTGGCGAGCAGCGACTGGTCGCGGCTGAAGCGGCATTTCGGCGCGCAGGCGGCCGAGATCGACTGCACCTTCGCCGCCAACCCCTCGGCCGATGCGCTGCGTCAGGCGATCGCCACCGTCCGCGCGGAGGCCGAAAAGGCGGTGCGCGAGGGCAAGACCGAGCTTTTCCTGACGGACGAGAATACCGGTCCCGATCGCATCGGCATCCCGATGGTGCTGGCGGCGGCGGGCGTGCATACCCACCTCGTCAGGAAGGGGCTGCGCTCCTACGCCAGCGTGAACGTGCGCACGGCGGAATGCCTCGACACGCATTATTTCGCGGTGCTGATCGGCGTCGGCGCGACGACCGTGAATGCCTATCTGGCCGAGGCGGCGATCGCCGAGCGGCATGGACGCAGCCTTTTTGGCGATCTTTCGATCGAGCAATGCCTCAAGCGGCACCGCAAGGCGATCGACGATGGCCTGCTCAAGATCATGTCGAAGATGGGGATCGCGGTGATTTCCAGCTATCGCGGCGGCTATAATTTCGAGGCGGTCGGCCTCAGCCGTGCGCTGTGCAACGATCTGTTCCCCGGCATGCCGGCCAAGATTTCGGGCGAAGGCTATGCCTCGCTTCAGCTCAACGCCACGCTCCGCCACGAGGCCGCGTTCGATGAGGTGGTGACGACGCTGCCGATCGGCGGCTTCTACCGCCAGCGCGCCGGCGGCGAGGCGCATGCCTATTCGGCGCAGCTGATGCACCTGCTGCAGACGGCCTGCGCGACCGACAGCTACTCCACCTATCTGCAATTCTCGCGCGGCGTGAAGGATCTGCCGCCGGTCTATCTGCGCGATCTGATGGAGTTCAACTGGGCGCGCGAGGCGATCCCGATCGACAGCGTCGAGGCCATCACCGAGATCCGCAAGCGGTTCGTGACGCCGGGCATGTCCCTCGGCGCACTCTCGCCGGAGGCGCATGAGACGCTGGCGATCGCGATGAACCGCATCGGCGCGAAGGCCGTTTCGGGCGAAGGCGGCGAGGACAAGCGCCGGTACAAGCCCTATGAGAATGGCGACAACGCCAATTCGGTCATCAAGCAGATCGCTTCCGGCCGCTTCGGCGTGACCGCCGAATATCTCGGCTCGGCCGAGGAGCTGGAGATCAAGGTCGCGCAAGGGGCGAAGCCCGGCGAGGGCGGTCAGCTGCCCGGCTTCAAGGTGACCGAGATGATCGCGCGCCTGCGCCATTCCACCCCGGGCGTCACCCTCATCAGCCCGCCGCCGCACCACGATATCTATTCGATCGAGGATCTGGCGCAGCTGATCTACGATCTGAAGCAGATCAACCCGCGCGCCCGCGTGTGCGTGAAGCTCGTCTCCTCGGCCGGCATCGGCACGATCGCGGCGGGGGTTGCCAAGGCGCATGCCGATGCGATCCTGATCGCCGGCCATACCGGCGGCACGGGCGCATCGCCGCAGACCAGCATCAAATATGCCGGCACGCCGTGGGAGATGGGCCTTTCCGAGGCCAATCAGGTGCTCACCCTCAACGGCCTGAGGCACCGCATCAAGCTGCGCACGGACGGCGGCCTGAAGACGGGGCGCGACATCGTGATCGCCGCCATTCTGGGCGCCGAGGAATTCGGCGTCGGCACGCTCAGCCTCGTCGCGATGGGCTGCATCATGGTGCGCCAGTGCCATTCGAACACCTGCCCGGTCGGCGTCTGCACGCAGGACGAGGCGTTGCGGAAGAAGTTCGTCGGCAGCCCGGAAAAGGTCATCAACCTGATGACGTTCATCGCCGAGGAGGTGCGCGAGATCCTGGCCAAGCTGGGCGTCAGGTCGCTCGACGAGATCATCGGCCGCACCGAACTGCTGCGGCAGGTAAGCCGCGGCGCCGAGCATCTCGACGACCTCGATCTCAACCCGATCCTCGCCAAGGTGGACGCGCCCGATCATCACCGCCGCTTCTCGGTCGAGGGGCATCGCAACGAGGTACCCGACAGCCTCGACGCGCAGATGATCAAGGATGCCAAGGCCGTATTCGAGCGCGGCGAGAAGATGCAGCTGACCTATTCGGTGCGCAACACGCATCGCGCGGTGGGCACGCGTTTCTCTGCCGAGATCACCCGGCGCTTCGGCATGTCGAAGCTGGCGGACGGCCATGTCCATGTCCGCCTGCGGGGGTCCGCCGGCCAGTCGCTGGGCGCGTTTGCGGCCAAGGGGCTGACGCTGGAGGTGTTCGGCGACGCCAACGATTATGTCGGCAAGGGCCTGTCCGGCGCGAACATCGTCGTGCGCCCGATGGTCTCGTCTCCGCTGGAGACCAAGTCGAACACCATTCTCGGCAACACCGTGCTCTACGGCGCGACCAGCGGCCGCCTCTATGCGGCGGGGCAGGCGGGCGAGCGGTTCGCCGTCCGCAATTCGGGCGCGACCGTGGTGGTGGAAGGCTGCGGCGCGAACGGCTGCGAGTATATGACCGGCGGCACCGCCGTGATCCTGGGCGAAACGGGCGACAATTTCGGCGCGGGGATGACCGGCGGCATGGCCTTCGTGCTGGACGAGACGGGCGTATTCCCCTCGCGCGCCAACCCGGACAGCATCGTCTGGCAGCGTCTCGGCTCGAAGCATTGGGAGCGGCGGGTAAAGGCGCTGGTCGCCGAGCATGCGGTGAAGACCGACAGCCGCTGGTCGAACACCATCCTCGACGATTGGGATCGCTGGCGCGACCATATCTGGCAGGTATGCCCCAAGGAGATGCTGACCCGGCTGGAGCATCCGCTGAACGACGCCGCCCCGGCGGACGCCGTCGCCGCCGAATGACGGACAAGGGGGCGGAGGGCAGCGATGCCGTCCGTCCCTCCCCCGTGCGATCCTGTCGCCGCCGCGCTTCCGTTCGCGCCTGTCACCGGCTAGGAACGATCGCCTGATGTGGCAGCTTTACCAATTTCCGCTCTGTCCCTTTTCCCGCAAGGTTCGCCTTCTGCTGGGGGAGAAGGGCATCGGCTACGATCTCATCCGCGAATCGCCGTGGGCGCAGCGGGACGAGTTTCTCGACATGAACCCCGCCGGGCAGACCCCGGTAATGGTGGAGACGGACAGCAACGTCACGCTGATCGATTCGGCCGCGATCTGCGAATATTTCGAGGAGACGGTGGAGAAGGCCTCGATGCTGCCCGGCACCGCCGCCGACCGGGCCGAGATCCGCCGGCTGACCGCCTGGTTCGACGAGCGCGTCTTCGCCGCCGTCGTGGCCCCCCTGATGCACGAGCGGATGCTGAAGCGCGTCGTCCACCGCGCCAGCCCCGACGCGAAGGTCCTGCGCGAGGCGATGAAGGTGGCGAACCAGCTGCTCGATTACGTCGACTATCTGCTCGATCATCGCCGCTGGATCGGCGGCCCGGTGCTGAGCCTCGCCGACCTCACCGCCGCCGCGCATCTATCGGTGGCGGACTATCTCGGCGGGATCGACTGGCGGGTCCACGATCGTACGCGCGAATGGTACGCCGCGATGAAAAGCCGCCCCAGCTTCCGCCCGCTGCTGGGCGAGCGGATGGAGATCGTCGCCCCGCCCGCGCACTACGATAAGGTCGATTTCTGGGAGTAGGTAGACGGCTCGAGGTGGTGGTAAGCGGACATTCGGAGGGACCACTATCTGCGCTTTCCCCGGAGCAGCCGAAAGAAAGCGTAGAAACTGGAAAGCAGGAATAGCGCCCCTCCACAAATAACCATTAGAGCGTTTGTTCTACCGCCTTGGTCTGCGTAGAAGATGACGACAATGGATGCCGACGTGATAAGAATGCGCGGAAATAGAAGATCGAAGTAGCCGTCGCGTGACTCGCCAAGGCCAGCCATACCGATACTGTTCTCTGCGCGCCAGAACATTGCCCAGTCCAGCGCCAAACCGATCACGAAGTAGATCGCAAGGTATACCAGTTGCACCCCCTATCCCCCGTCCGGCTGTTATGCCCGAGGCTGCGCATGTCCGCAAATGGGCGTTAAGGGCTGTTACGGTGCCGGAGGAAACGGAGCGCTGCTGTCATCACGCAGACGGCGTAGCCAATGATCGTTAGCAGCCAGACGGCCATTGGCGGTATGAGCGCGAGGCCTAAACCCGGCGGCCCTTCGCCATCATCATGCGCAGCGAAGAACACAATTTGAGCGAGACATACCATCGCTGCGGTTGCGGCGATCAGGAATAGCAGGTGTAGCGCCCATCCCCAGTGCCGTTGGGTAGCAGCTTTCCAAAAAGCGCGAGCAATCATTGGTGGTGCTATAAGCATTCCCAACCACGCCACCGCGCCTAACAGGACGTATCCACATATATTCACCGTCGATCAATCCCACGGCCAGCCCATGTCCGCTATTGGGCGTCACCCACCACTCGCCACCGCCGTCACCAGATAGTTCAGCGCCACATTCTCTGACAGCACCAACCCCCGCGCAGGCGAGAAGGCGATGCCGGTCGTGTCCGTCACCGTCAGGCCCGCGCTGACCAGCAGCACCGTCATTTCCTCGGGCGTGATAAAGCGATTCCAGTCGTGCGTGCCGCGCGGGATGCGGCCTGTGCCTTCCGCCAGCGTCACGATGCCGAGGCGCGACAGCGGCGTGCGGTTGGGGGTGGAGAGGATCAGCAGCCCGCCCGGCGCCAGCACCCGCGCCAGCGCGCGCACGAAGGCGGCGGGATCGACGACATGCTCGATCACCTCCATCGCCGTCACCAGATCGAAGCGTTCGTCCGTCAGCGTCTCCACGCCCACGGCGCGATAGTCGATCGACAACCCCTGCCCCGCCGCATGGGTGCGGGCGACCGCGATGCTCTCCGGCGCGGCGTCCAGCCCGGTGACGTGCGCGCCCAGCCGCGCCAGCGGCTCCGCCAGCAGCCCCGCCCCGCACCCGACATCGAGCGCCCGTTTGCCAGCCAGCGGCGTGAAGGACGCGCTATCGCCGTTCCAGTGCAGATCCACCCGGTCGCGGATCTGACGCAGCCGCACCGGGTTCAGCCGGTGAAGCATCGCGGAGGAGCCTTTCGGATTCCACCACGCGGCGGCGAGGCGGCCGAAATGGGCGGCCTCGGCCGGGTTGATCGAGGAGGAGGGCACGGCGGGGGCGCTTGCGTTCGACATGCCCCCTCCCTATCAGGACCGCGCCTCTGGCCCAAAGGCCAATCCACACGAAGAACAGAGCAGTTTGATGGCCCGTATCGTGATGAAGTTCGGCGGCACCTCCATGGCGGGGATCGAACGCATCCGTAACGTCGCCAAACGCGTGAAGGAGGAGGTGGAGGCAGGCCACGAGGTCGCCGTCGTCGTTTCCGCCATGTCCGGCGAGACCGATCGGCTGGTCGGCTTCTGCCGCGAGGCGAGCCCGCTTTATGATCCGCGCGAATATGACGTGGTGGTTTCCTCGGGCGAGCAGGTGACGAGCGGCCTGCTTGCCATCGTCCTGCAGGCGATGGGGGTGCGGGCGCGCAGCTGGCTCGGCTGGCAGTTGCCGATCGGCACGTCGGACGCGCATGCCTCCGCCCGCATCGGCACGATCGATGCCGGCACGCTGGGCGAGGCGATGGCCGGCGGCGAAGTGGCGGTGATCCCGGGCTTCCAGGGCGTGACCGCCGAGGGCCGTGTCACCACGCTCGGCCGGGGCGGTTCCGATACGTCGGCGGTGGCGGTCGCGGCGGCGATGAAGGCGGATCGCTGCGATATCTACACCGATGTCGACGGCGTCTACACTACCGATCCCCGCATCGTGCCGCGCGCGCGCAAGCTCAGCAAGGTCACCTATGAGGAGATGCTGGAGCTGGCGAGCGTCGGCGCCAAGGTATTGCAGACCCGCTCGGTCGGGCTGGCAATGAAGGAAAAGGTCCGCGTCCGCGTGCTCTCGTCGTTCGACGATTCGCGGGATGACGACGGGCATCGCGGCACGCTGATCGTGGGCGAGGACGAGATAGACGAGGGAAGCATGGAACGGCAGCTCATCACCGGTATCGCGCACGACAAGAATGAGGCGAAGGTCACCATCGTGGCGGTGCCCGACCGGCCGGGTGCTGTGGCGACGATCTTCACGCCGCTGGCCGACGCCAGCATCAACGTGGACATGATCGTCCAGAACGTGGCGCATGATGCGGGCGCCACCGACGTGACCTTTACGGTGCCCAAGGCCGAGCTGGCCCGCGCGCTGGACGTGCTGGAGAAGGAGCGCGGCGCGATCGGCTTCAATCGCGTGATCCACGATACGGGCGTCACCAAGATATCGGTGGTGGGCGTGGGCATGCGCAGCCACGCGGGCGTGGCGGCGCAGATGTTCAAGAGCCTCGCCGATCGCGGCATCAACATCCTCGCCATCACCACCTCGGAGATCAAGGTGAGCGTGCTGATCCACGAGGATTATACCGAGCTGGCAGTCCGGGTTCTCCACACCGCCTACGGGCTCGATGCGCCGGAAGAGGCGCCGGCGGCAACGGTCGGCGGCAAGTGAGCAAGGGGCAGGATCGCCTTTCCGCCCTGATGGCGCGGGGGGCGGCGTTCCTCGGCGCGGAGACGGCGATCCTGGCTGGTGCCATGTCGTGGGTGTCGGAGCGTAACCTCGTCGCCGCCGTATCGAACGCGGGCGGCTTCGGGGTGATCGCGTGCGGCGCGATGACGCCGGCGCTGCTCGATGCCGAGATCGCGGGCACGAAGGCGCTGACGGACAGGCCGTTCGGCGTGAATCTCATCACCATGCACCCCGATTTGATCGACCTGATCGACATGTGCGCCAAGCACGGCGTCGGTCATGTCGTGCTGGCGGGCGGCTTGCCGCCGGGCGGCGCGATCGATCGGATCAAGGCGTCAGGCGCGAAGGTGATCTGCTTCGCCCCCGCAATGGCACTGGCGAAGAAGCTCATCCGCTCCGGCGTCGACGCGCTGGTGATCGAGGGGATGGAGGCCGGCGGCCACATCGGCCCCGTCTCCACCAGCGTGCTGGCGCAGGAGATGCTGCCGGAGATTGCCGGCACGCTTCCCGTGTTCGTGGCCGGCGGCATCGGCCGCGGCGAGGCGATCGCCGGCTATCTGGAGATGGGCGCGGCTGGCGTGCAGCTCGGCACGCGCTTCGTCTGCGCGCACGAGTCGATCGCCCACCCCGCCTTCAAGAAGGCGTTCCTTCGCGCCTCCGCCCGCGATGCCGTGGCGAGCGTGCAGATCGACGCGCGCCTGCCCGTCATCCCGGTGCGCGCACTGAAGAACGCTTCGACCGAACTGTTCACCGCCAAGCAACGCGAGGTCGCTGGGTCGCTCGACGAGGGTAAGGTGGCGATGGCCGAGGCGCAGTTGCAGATCGAGCACTATTGGGCGGGCGCGTTGCGCCGCGCTGTGATCGATGGCGATGTCGAGAACGGCTCCGTCATGGCCGGCCAGTCGGTCGGCATGGTGACCAAGGAGGAGCCGACGACCGAAATCATCGCCACGCTGTTAAGTCAGGCGGCGGCGGCATTGGAAAGCCGCGCGGCTTTCTGATACCCCCGCCCCCATGCCACAGACCAGCATGGGAACGGCCACCTCCGCCGCCCGCGAGATCCTCACCCGCCTTCACGACGTGATGGCTGCGCGTACCAACGCGCAGGCCAAGCTAAACCAGGTCGTCCAGATCATCGGCGAGGCGATGCACAGCGAGGTGTGCTCGATCTATCTGCTGCGCGATGGCGCGCTGGAGCTGTACGCCACGCGTGGCCTCCGCCAGGAGTCGGTCCACGTCACCAAGCTGGGGCTTGGCGAAGGCCTGGTCGGCAAGATCGCCGAGCAGGTCGAGACGCTGAACCTCGACGAGGCGACCAGCCATCCTGACTTCGCCTACAAGCCCGAAACCGGGGAAGAATTGTACCACAGCTTCGCCGGCGTGCCCATCGTGCGGCGCGAGCGGGCGGTGGGCGTGCTGGCCGTCCAGCACGAGGCATCGCGCCGCTATGCCGAGATCGAGATCGAGGCGTTGCAGACGGTCGCCATGGTGCTCGCCGAGCTGATCGCGGGCGCGGGCCTGATCGACGATGCACAAGCCGGAGGCTCCACGCGCGAGGCGGGGCCGCAGCGCCTGACCGGGCTAAAACTCGTCGAGGGGATGGGGCGCGGCCATGTGGTGTTCCACCAGCCGCGCGTCCATATCGAGCATACCGTCGCCGAGGATACCGAGGCGGAACGCCACCGCGTCTATGCCGCTTTTCGCCAGATGCGCGAGCAGATCGACCGGATGACCAACCAGGCCGAGTTCGGCGTGGCGGGCGAGCATCAGGACGTGCTCAATACGTACAAGATGTTCGCCTACGACGAAGGCTGGGGCCGCCGGATCAACGAGGCAATCGACAGCGGGCTGACCGCCGAGGCCGCGATCGAGCGGGTGCAGCAACGCACGCGGATGCGGATGCGCGAGATCAGCGATCCGTTGCTGGCCGATCGGATGCACGATCTGGAGGATCTGTCGAATCGCCTCCTCAGGATCGTGGCCGGTCAATTGGGCACGGCGGCGCAGATGGGTTTGCGGCAGGATACGATCCTCATCGCCCGCAACCTGGGGCCGGCGGAGCTTCTCGAATACGACCGCCGCCGCCTGAAGGGGGTGGTGCTTGAGGAGGGCTCGCTCACCGCGCATGTCACCATCGTCGCGCGGGCGATGGGGGTGCCGGTGCTCGGTCGCGTTCGCTCGATCCGCCAGACGGTGGCCGAGGGTGACTGCCTATTGCTGGATAGCACGCAGGGATCGGTGCTGGTCCGCCCGACCCCGGCGATGGAGGAGGCGTTCGAGGCCAAGCTGATCGTCACGCAAAAACGCCGTGCCGAATTCGCCGCGATGCGCGATCTCCCCCCGCTCACCCGTGACGGCCAGCGCATCACGCTGATGGTGAACGCCGGCCTGCGGGATGACGTGGCGGCGCTGGACGTGACCGGGGCGGACGGGATCGGCCTGTTTCGCACCGAATTCCAGTTCCTCGTTTCCGCCACGATGCCGCAGCGGGAGCGGCAGCAGCGCCTCTATCGCGACGTCTTGGATGCGGCGGGCGACCGGCCGGTCATCTTCCGCACCGTCGACATCGGTGGCGACAAGGCCTTGCCTTACATGAAAGGCGATGCGGAGGACGAGCGGGAGGAAAACCCCGCGATGGGCTGGCGCGCGATCCGCCTGGCGCTTGAGCGGGACGCCCTGATGAAGGTGCAGGCGCGCGCCCTGATCGAGGCGGCGGCGGGGCGCACGCTAAGCGTAATGTTCCCGATGATTTCCGAGCCCTGGGAGTTCGATACCGCGCACGCGCTGTTCGAATCCCAGCGCCGCTGGATGGCGGAGCGCAGTCGGCCCGGCCCGCTGGCGATCCGGTACGGGACGATGCTGGAGGTGCCGGCACTGGCGGAGATGCTCGATCTTTTGCTGCCGAAGCTCGACTTCCTGTCGATCGGCACGAACGATCTCACGCAATTTCTGTTCGCGGCCGATCGCGCGCATCCCAAGCTCGCCGAACGCTATGATTGGCTCTCTCCCGCGATCCTGCGCTTCCTCGGCCGCGTGGTGCGGCAGGCGAACGCCGCCGGCGTTCCGATCGGGGTGTGCGGCGAGATGGGGGGGCGGGTGCTGGAGGCGATGGCGCTGATCGGCCTCGGCATCGAGCGGCTGTCGATCACGCCGGCCGCGATCGGGCCGGTGAAGGCTATGATCCGCTCGCTCGATGTCGCCGCGCTGCGCGCCGTGATGCCGGCGTGGCTTGCGGAAGGCCGGGCGGATATGCGCGCTTGCCTGACGGAATGGGCGACGGCCCAGGGCGTCGCGATCGGTTGATCGCCGTTCCGGCGACATTCGTCGTTGCGCGAGGGGGGTTAAACATTTGACAGCGCCACCCCCCTCTTGTGACAAGGCCGGAAGGGCCGCCGCCGCTCCACGGCCGGGCGGCCAGGAGGTCGCATGAATCAGGTTGACGAACCGAACCGGACGTTCCTGCCCGCACGGGTCGGTGATCGCCTGCGCGAGGGACGCGAGGCGCAGGGGCGCACGCTGGAGGATATCGCGGCGATCACCCGCATACCGCTCCGCCATCTGCGCCTGATCGAGGCGGGCGAGCATGAGGACCTGCCCGCCACGCCGTACAGCGTCGGCTTCGTCCGCACTTATGCGCAGTCCCTCGGGCTCGATGCGGCACAGCTGGCGCAGGATTTCCGTGCGGAGCTTAGCCGGACGCCGCAGCCCCGCGCGCCTGAACCGTTCGAACCGGCCGATCCCAAACGCGTCCCCTCCCGCCTGCTGGCGATCATCGCGCTGGTGATCGCCCTTATCATCGGGGGAGGCTATGCCATCGTTCGAAGCGGAAGCCTGAGCGGAGACGATGCGGAAACCCGTGCCCGGCTCGCCGCCGGCACTTTGCCGGGCGCCGCCACGCCGACCCCGGCCACGCCCCCTCCCCCGACGGCAGCCGCCGCTCCCGCCGCCCCCGGCCCGGTGGTGCTGACGGCAACCGAACCCGTATGGCTGCGCGTCTTTGAGGGGAATGGCGGCGAACGCTATCTTGAGAAAGTGCTCCAGTCCGGCGAAACGTTCACCGTGCCGGCGACCGCGAAGGATCCGCAGATCCTGACCGGCCGCCCGCAGGCGGTTCGCGTCACCGTCGGCACGACGGTGATCCCCCCGCTCGGCACGCCGGAACGGACGATCGCGGATGTCAGCCTCAAGGCCGACGCCCTGCTCGCCCGGGCCCAGGCCGCACCCGCCCCGTCGCCCGCCCCGGCGCCTTAATCGCACAGACAGGCGGGCCGCGTCATAGCGCCGCGACCCGCCGCCCGAAAAGGACCGCCGATGCACCGCCCGATGATCGCCGCCCTGATGATCGCCACCACCGCCACGCCAGCCCTGGCGCAGGAGGCGGGCGTCGGCCAGCGCGTCGACCGGCTGGAGAAGGAGATGCGCGCGGTGCAGCGCAAGGTCTTCCCCGGCGGATCACAGCAATTCTTGGAGCCGCAGATCGCGCCGCCCGCCGCCGCATCCGCCGGTGGCGTGCCGGCGGAATCGCCGGTTGCCGATCTGACCGCGCGTGTCAGCTCGCTCGAACAGGCGCTGGCGCAGATGACGGGCCAGATCGAGCAGAACGGCTACAAGCTGCGCCAGCTCGAAGAACAGTTCAGCCGCTTCAAG
>CAJYJW010000108.1 GCA_913775025.1 uncultured Sphingomonas sp.
CCGAGGCAAGCGCCCGCCCGCTGGCGATGTTCGATGCGGCGGACACGAACCGCGACGGCACCGTGACGCCGGAGGAGCGGCAGGCCGCCCGCGCCGCGATGCGCGCCAAGTGGCAGGCGAAGCGGGGCTGAGCCTGGTCCGAGCGGTCGGCCCTCGCCGGGCCGGCCGCTCAACCCTTGGCGCGAAGGCTCGCCTCGTTCGCAGCCAGATAGTCACGCGTGATGGGCAATGCGTGACGGTTGCGGATATACTGGATCTGATAGTTCACCATGCCGCCATGATTGAACGCCGCCATCGCGCCCGCGAGATAGAAGGTCCACATCCGGTAGAAGCGTTCGTCATAGAGCGCGACGATCTCGGCTTTCGCAGCCACGGTGCGGTCGTACCAATGGCGTAGCGTCAGTCCGTAATGCAGTCGCAGCGTCTCGACGTCCGCGACCATCAGCTTTACCTGCTCGCTCGCCGAGACGATCTCGGACAAGGCCGGATTATAGCCGCCAGGGAAGATGTATTTGGTGGTGAAATTGTCGGTCACGCCCGGCCCGCCCATGCGGCCGATGGTATGCAACAGCATCACCCCATCCTCCGCCAGCAGCGATCGGCATTTGGCGAAGAAAGCGCGGTAGCGCGGCGGGCCGACATGCTCGAACATGCCGACCGAGACGATCCTGTCGAACCGCCCCTCGACATTGCGATAGTCGATCAGTTCGAACTTCACCCGATCGGATACGCCCGCCGCCGCCGCCCGCTCCCGTGCGGTCTTCAGCTGTTCTTCGGAAAGGGTGACGCCCAGTACGTCCACGTCCGCCACCCGGTTGAGGTACAACGCCATGCCGCCCCAGCCGCAGCCGATATCCAGCACCCGCTGGCCCGGCTTGAGGTTGAGCTTGGCGGCGATATGCGCCTTCTTGTCGGCTTGCGCCTGCTCCAGCGTGTTGCCGGAGTCGGTGAAATAGGCGCAGCTATATTGCCGGTCCGCATCAAGGAAGAGATCGTAGAGTCGATTACCGAGATCATAATGGTGGGAGACGTTGCGGCGCGATTTCGCCTCCCAGTTCAACCGGTCCAGCCGGGCGCGCATGTTGCCGAACGCGCGTTTCAGCGGATTCTTCTTGCCGAGGCTGTTGCCGCCCCCTTCCCAAGGCTGGTTCGAGCGGACGAGATCGATCAGATCGGCGATGTCGCCTTCTTCGATCACGAAACGCCCGTCCATGAAGGTCTCGGCCAGTCCCAGCCGGGGATCGCGCAGGATCGCGAGCGCGACGCCGCGATCGGCAAGGCGGATCGTCACCGGCCGCCGCGCAGGATCGGGCGCGCCGACCTTCGCCACCTTGCCGTCCGCCATGATGATCGTGAGTTCGCCCCGGCGGACGATCCGCCCTAGCAGCCGTTCGATCGCGCTCATATCTTCACCTTTATCGACCCTGCCGCCCGTCTAGAAATATGCGCGACGAAAGAACACCGCCGTGGTGGCGATGCTGATGAGGATGGTGCCGATATGGACGAGGTGCGCCGGCAGCCGCTTGCCCATTAACGCACCGGCCCAGCCGCCCGCCACCGCGCCGGCGAGCATCGGCAGGCAGGCCGCCCATGCCACCATCCCCCCGCCGATGAACACGAAAGCGGCGGCGAGATTCGCCATCGTCAGCATCAGCGTGCGGGGGGCGAACATCGCGCGGGGGGTGACCGCGGCGAGCAGGCCGTAGGTCGCCGTCATCATCAGGCCGATCCCGCCGCCGAAATAGCCGCCGTAGACGCCCAGCAGCGCCTGCACCGCCATCAGCGCGCGCGGCCCGATCGTGACGCGCGAACGCAGCCACTCCGCTGCATGGCGGCCGAAGGCGAGGAGCAGGGTGGCGTAAAGCAGCAACCACGGCACGATTACGTCGAACGCCCGCCCCGGCGTCCATACGAGCAGCAGGCTGCCGACGAACCCGCCGGCGAAGGTGATGGCCCCCAGCCGCCGCACCGATACGCCGCCCAGCGGCCGCAGCTCGCTTCGATAGGCGAAAGTGCTGGTGGCAGCACCCGGCAACAATGACACGTTGGAGGTGGCATTGGC
Source organism: uncultured Sphingomonas sp. (assembly GCA_913775025.1). GTDB lineage: Bacteria > Pseudomonadota > Alphaproteobacteria > Sphingomonadales > Sphingomonadaceae > Alterirhizorhabdus. The sequence goes on from CAJYJW010000108.1 coordinate 2,063, forward strand.
GATGGTGGCCGGCAGACCGAGCGCAATCAGCGCCGGCAGCGTGGCGAAAGTACCGCCCCCCGCCAGCGCGTTCATCGCGCCGCCGGCGATGCCCGCAAGCGCGGCAAGGGTCAGTTCGGCAAGCGTCACGCGCCGGCCTTACGCGCCGGCCGATCGATACGGAAGCACCGCCCCCTTCAGCCGAGAGCGGCTTCCTTTTCCGCCGCCCGCCGGTCGAGTTCGGCGCGGCTCACCTTCTCGGAAGCGGACTTGAGCTGCCCGCACGCCGCCATGATGTCTCGCCCGCGCGGCGTGCGGACGGGGGCGGAGATACCCCCCTTGAATACGATATCGCTGAACCGCGCGATCCGCTCCGGCGTCGAACATTCGTAAGCGACGCCGGGCCACGGGTTGAACGGGATCAGGTTCACCTTGGCGGGCAGCTGATATTTGCGGATCAGGCGGACAAGTTCGCGCGCATCCTCGTCGCTGTCGTTCTTGTCCTTCAGCATGACATATTCGAAGGTGATGCGCCGAGCGTTGTTCGCGCCCGGATAATCGGCGCAGGCCTGCAACAGGTCTTCGATGCCGTATTTCTTGTTGAGCGGCACGATCTCGTCGCGCACGTCCTTCGTCACCGCATGGAGCGAGACCGCGAGGTTGACGCCGATCTCCGCCCCTGCCCGCGCCATCATCGGCACCACGCCCGAGGTGGAAAGCGTAATCCGCCGCTTGGAAAGCGCGAGGCCGTCACCGTCCATCACCAGCTTCAGCGCATCGCGCACGTTGTCGAAATTATACAGCGGCTCGCCCATCCCCATCATCACGATGTTGGTGAGCATCCGCCCCTCGGGCGTGGAGGGCCATTCGCCGAGCGCATCGCGCGCCAGCATCACCTGCCCCACGATCTCGCCCGCGGTCAGGTTGCGGACGAGCTTCATCGTGCCGGTGTGGCAGAACCGACAGTTGAGCGTGCAGCCGACCTGGCTCGACACGCACAGCGTGCCCCGATCGGCGTCGGGAATGAAGACCATCTCATAGTCCTGCCCGTCAGCCGAGCGGAGCAGCCACTTGCGCGTTCCGTCGTTCGAGACCTGCGCCTCGACCACCTCAGGCCGCCCGACCACGAACCGCTCGACCAGCCATGGGTGCATCGCCTTGGCGATATCGGTCATCGCGGTGAAATCGGTGGTGCCGCGATTGTAGATCCAGTGCCAAAGCTGCTTGGCGCGCAGTTTCGCCTGCTTGGGCTCAAGCCCCGCCGCCAGCAGCGTTTCGCGCAACTGATCCCGCGTCAGGCCGAGCAAGTCGATCCGCCCGTCCTCCCGCACCGGCGCGTTGCGCGGCACGGGCACCGGATCGATCCCGCCTGGAATCTGCATGGGCGCGGCGGCGGACGGCGACGGGAAGGGAGCGTTCATGCCCGCGCACATAGGCGCAAACGCAGCTTTTCGCCAGCTAGCCCGCAGTGGCGCAGGCCAGCGCCGCCGCATCGATCGCGGTGGCGGCGCCGCGCAGGCGATAGGTGTCGGCGAAGGGATGGCCGTTTGCGTCCACCGTCTCCACGCTCATGCTCGATCCGCCGCGCATCAGGCCGGCGATCGCGGCATCGGCCCGCGTATCCGGCGCCCAGGCATCGGTATTGCCCGATGCGAGCAGCAGGCGCTGCCCACCGATCGCCAGCCACACCGGCGCGCCGCGCCGCTTCAGCCGGCTCAGCCGGATATGCAACTGCCCGCGCACGCCGCGCCCCGGCCAGATGGCGACAGCGGCGAACGCCGGTATCGTCGCCCCCCGCCGACGGGACCGGGCCGGCTCCGCCAGGGCATAGCAGCGCGCCGGCGCGGCATCGCGAAACGCCCCCCAATATTCGTACAGGCCAAGCGATTCACGCGCGGCCGCCACCCCCGGCCAGGCGAGCAGTAACCCCAGGGTCAGACAGGCGAGACGGTGCATCCGCGCTCTTTCACGCCGTTGTGGTGGCAAGGCAACAGCCTTGTCGCGATGCGATTTCGTTCATGCGTCCGACAGGCGGACCATGCGCTAGGGGCCACCCCGCCGCCGGCGGACGATACCACACATAGTCGAATGGTAATGGAGCTTCCCCCATGCGCAATCTGATGTTCGCCGCCCTCGCCGCAGGCGTGATCGCCACCCCCGCCCTCGCCCAGGAAACCGCGCCCTTCACCGGCGCCCGCGTCGAGGGCCTAATCGGATGGGATCGCGTGCAGGCGAATGGCGGTCACGACGACGGCGTGGCCTACGGCGTGGCGGGCGGCTATGATTTCCAGAGTGGCAACCTGCTGATCGGCGCGGAAGGCGAATTCAACGATTCGACCGCGAAGAGCTGCGCCGGATCGCGCACCGTCGCCGATCCGAGGCTCTGCGCCAAGGCCGGACGCGATCTGTATGTCGGCGGCCGCGTCGGCACCGTCGTCGGCGGCCGCACCTTGCTCTATGCGAAGGCCGGCTACACCAATGCCCGCTTCAAGCTGACCGGGGACGACGGCATCGACGCCCTCACGCTCGACCGCCGCACGCTCGACGGCCTGCGTGTCGGCGCGGGCGCGGAATATGCGATCGGGCCGAACAGCTTCGTGAAGGCCGAGTATCGCTATTCCAACTATCAGGATGGCGTATCGCGCAATCAGGTCGTCGGCGGTTTCGGCTTCCGCTTCTGATCGTTCGTGGCGGGCGGGGCATCGCGCCCTGTCCGCCACGGCGTATCGCGCGCGGGTATTCACGGGCGCTTCCACAAAGGCATGAAGCCCCACGGGAATCGCTGGCCTCGCGCCTTCGCCGCGCTATAACGCCCCTCCCGCGCGTGCGTGCGGCGATGAGACTGGGGACGACATGAAGGCGACGATCGAACGGGCGACTCTCCTGAAATGCCTCAGCCACGTCCAGTCGGTGGTCGAACGGCGCAACACCATCCCCATCCTGTCCAACGTGCTGATCGAGGCGGCGGACGGCGAATTGAGACTGATGGCGACCGATCTCGACCTTCAGGTGGTCGATACGGTCGCGGCCACCGTCGCCCAGCCGGGCTCCACCACCGTTTCGGCGCACACCCTGTTCGATATCGCGCGCAAGCTGCCGGAGGGGTCGCAGGTGCAGATCACCGCCGCCGACGGCAAGATGCAGATCGTCGCCGGCCGCGCGCGCTTCAACCTTTCGACCCTGCCGCAGGACGATTTCCCGAAGATCGCCGAGGGCGAGCTGCCGACAAAGTTCGAGCTGCCGGCCGAAACGCTCAAGCAGATCATCGACAAGACGCGCTTCGCCATCTCGACGGAAGAAACGCGCTATTATCTGAACGGCATCTTCCTGCACGTGACAGACGATGCGACGCCGGTGCTGAAGGCCGCCGCGACCGATGGCCACCGCCTCGCCCGCGTAACGGTGCCCCGGCCGGAGGGCGCCGCCGGGATGCCCGACGTGATCGTGCCGCGCAAATGCGTGGGCGAATTGCGCAAGCTGCTCGATGAGGTGGACGGCGCGGTCGAGGTGACGCTCTCTCCGACCAAGATTCGATTCGGACTGGGCAAGGCGGTCCTTACCTCCAAGCTGATCGACGGCACCTTCCCCGATTACTCGCGCGTCATCCCGACCGGTAACGACAAGCTGCTCAAGATCGATCCGAAAAGCTTTATGCAGGGTGTCGATCGCGTCGCCACCATCGCCAGCGAAAAGACCCGCGCGGTCAAGATGGCGCTGGAACGGGATCGCATCACCCTGTCCGTCACCAGCCCGGAAAACGGCACGGCGGCGGAGGAAGTGCCCGGCGCCTATACCGCGACGGAATTCGAGATCGGCTTCAACGCGCGCTATCTGCTCGACATTCTCGGCCAGATCGACGGCGACACCGTGGAGGTACACCTGAACGACGCCGCCGCCCCCACCCTGATCCGCGAGAACGATACCGCAAGCGCGCTCTACGTGCTGATGCCGATGCGGGTGTGACATGTACCGCCGGAGGTCACGCCCCCGGCGTCATCTGCCTGATACGCTTGACGACCGCCTCGACATTCATCGGGGCGGCGGGAAGCGCAACGGTCTCCGGCGGGATCCGCCGCGTCTCGACCGAACGCAACTGCACTAGGCCCAGAAGATCGACGGGCGTGCCGAGCGCGGCCACCTTACTGAACGTGCGCGCCCAGCGCGCCAGATCCGGTCCAATCCGGTCCATCAGCGCGAGCATACCACCACCTTCCGCCAAGATGACCTCCATCGCCTTGCCGATAGGCTGCAATGCGGCGGCGTTCGTCATCACGATAAGGTCTAGTTCTTCCCGGCTCGTGCCTGACCCCGCCGTCAGGCGATAGGCGGTCCCAGCGATGCCGTGCACCGTGCGTGGACCAACAGGCGCGAAATCGAGCGTGACATTCCTAGCAAGGTCCGCCTTTTCCTTTACGGTCAGGTCTGTATCGAAAGCAGGCGCGCCAGTGCGTTTCATCGCTGTTGCAACATCAACGAAGCGGGCGACAACGAGGCCGTCGTCTCCCTCTCCGACGCCATAGGCATGTCCGCCGGACACAAGAACGCGCACCTCTCCGTCCACCTGCATGAAGCTGGCGTCGCCGTTATCGGCCACGTCCACGATCAGCGGCTGCGCTTCGCCCTGGATATGGTAGGTCGCCCGCACGCCCGCATTGGCCGGCGCGGCCATCAGCAACAGCGGCAGCAGCAGCCTCATTTCGCGGCCTTGTTCGGCACCAGCGCGCGCATCTTGGTGACCAGCGTCTCATAGGTGTCGGGCTGATCGGGCAGCGCCACGCGCGCGGCCGGGATCGCCGCCGTCTCCGCCGACTGAAGCGTGAACCGCCCCTCGGAGGACAATGGCGTGCCGAGCGCGAAGATCGCGCGCGTCTCCTCCACCAGTTCGGCCGCACCCGATCCCAGCAGCGGCGCGCCGGGGATCAGGGAGGCGTTCATGAACCCCTCCAGCGCCTGGCCCACGGGGCGCAGCGCGGGATCGGCGCTCACCACCACCTCCACCGCGGCGGCCGGCTTTTCATGATCGAGCCCGGCGACCGCGTAGGCCCGCCCCCGGCGACCGCCCACGTTGCGCTCCGCCCCGGGCGTCAGGCGGACGGTCGCGGCGGGTCGCGCCGGGCCGGTGCGGCTCAGGCTATCGCCGAAGACCGGGCCGACCGTGGCGTCCACCGCGCGGGCGAGATCGCTGGTACGCGCGACCGTCCATTCCCCCGGCTTGCCGCCGACCATATAGAATTGACCGTTGACGAGCAGGCCGTAGTCGCTCGCCCCCTGCTCGCCGATCCGCGCATCGCCATTGTCCGCCACCTCCACGACGAGCGGCTGCGCGGCCCCCGGCGACACATAGATGGCGCGCACGCCGGCCTGGGCCGGGGCAGCCGTCAGCATGGCGGCGAGGAATAGGGGCAGGGTTCGCATGGCATCCTCCGGATTTCGCAATCGTCTAGCCGGTTCGCTGGGCGGTGGAAACGCCCCGCTCGCTTCCGGGCGCGGGCGGCTTTAGGAGGCGGCGATGGCCGTCACCCGCCTCCGCCTGACCGATTTCCGCTCCTACCCGCTCGCCACGATCGAGGCGGGGGCGGGCCTGGTCGTGCTCACCGGCGAAAATGGCGCGGGCAAGACCAATCTGCTGGAGGCGGTATCGCTGCTCGCCCCCGGCCGTGGACTGCGGCAGACGACGCTATCCGATATGGCGCGGGCCGAGGGGCCGGGCGGCTTCGCGGTGGCGGCCAGCATCGCACTACCGGCGGGGGCGGTGGAGATCGGCACCGGCACGCTCGCCACCGCACCCGAACGGCGGCAGGTGCGGATCAACGGCGCGACCGCCGCCGCCAATACGCTGGGCGATTGGCTGGCCATCCTCTGGCTGACCCCGGCGATGGATCGCCTGTTCGCGGAAGGGGCGAGCGGCCGGCGGCGCTTCCTGGATCGGCTGGTCCTCGCGCTGGAACCGGGCCATGGCATACATGCCGCCCGCTACGAGGCGGCGATGCGCGCGCGCAACAAGTTGCTGGCCGAGCCGGACGGCGCCGATCCCGCATGGCTTGCGGCGCTTGAGGCGGGCATGGCGGAGCATGGCGCGGCGGTGGCCGGCGCGCGTGGCCGCACCGTGGGGGCGCTGGGCGCGCGGCTGGCGGGGCAGCCCGCCGGTCCCTTCGCCCGCGCCGGCCTCGCGCTTGAAGGCTGGCAGCCGACGGAGGGCAATGCCGAGGCGGCGCTGGCGGCGGCCTTGCGGGCGGGGCGCGGGCGCGATGCGGCGGCGGGGCGAACCCTGGTCGGGCCGCATCGCAGCGACCTTTCGGTCACGCATCTGGATAAGGGCCAGCCCGCCTCGCGCTGTTCGACCGGAGAGCAGAAGGCGCTGCTGCTCGGCATCGTCCTCGCCCATGCCGATCTGGTGGCCGAGGCAAGCGCCCGTCGCCCGCTGTTGCTGCTGGACGAGGTGGCTGCCCACCTCGATCCGTTGCGCCGCGCGGCCTTGTTCGATCGCCTGCACGCCGCCGGCGGGCAGGTCTGGATGACGGGCACGGAGCCCGCGCTGTTCGCAGGCATCGGCGGGGGCGATGTTACACGGCTGCACGTGACGGCCGGTTCGGCGACCCCCGCCGCTTGATTGGGAAAGGAGACCATAAGTCCCCTTCCCCCTTATGTCAGGCGATAGCAGGCGCGGTGCGGCTGCGGCGGCGCAGCGCGCCGCCGACGAATCCCATGCCGCCGATCATCATCGCCCAGGTCGCCGGCTCCGGCACGCCCGAGACGGCCACGTCATCCAGCGCCGGCCCATAGCCGCCGCTCGTCAGCGACGCGAAGGTCAGCGTGGTCGACGTACCTTTCGCGACGAAGCTATAGATCTGCCGCTCCCAGCGCATGTTGTCGAGCGCCGTCGCCTCGCTGTTCTGGAAGTTATAGAAGTTCTTGATATTGCCCGTCGCCTGCACCGTCATATCCTTGCCCATGGGGCCGGCGACCGGATTGCCGGCGAAAGCGAAGCTCACCAGATAAGCCTGCCCGATCGCCGTATCGAAGGTCTGGCTGATCGAGCCCGCGTTGCTGCCGGACAGATCGAGACTGCGCGAGCCCGCGGCCGGCTGCCAGTAATTGCCGATATAGTCGATCGAATCGCCGCCGACGGTCCACCCGTCGATCGCGGTCGAACCGGTGTTCAGCTGGACGAACGGATCAGTGATCGTCCCGCTCTCGAAGCTGCCGTTCATGAAGGCGGCGGCCTGCGCGGTCGCCGGCAGCGTCAACGCGGCGGCGGCAAGCAATAGCGATCGCATAAAGTAAAATCTCCCGTTTACCCTCAAGGAACGTTAATCATTTCGCTACCATCGTAAAGCGGCATTGTCCGCGCCCCGTCCCATCGGGGCACGCCGCATCGCGCAACGACCCAATTCGCTTTCGCGCACGCGCCCATGTGCCTATATCGCGCGCATGGCAGAGACATCGCAGAACGATTACGGCGCGGATTCCATCAAGGTGCTGAAGGGCCTCGATGCGGTACGCAAGCGGCCCGGCATGTATATTGGCGACACCGATGACGGTTCCGGCCTGCATCACATGGTGTTCGAGGTTTCCGACAATGCAATCGACGAGGCGCTGGCGGGGCATTGCGACCGGATCGAGATCACGCTGAACGCCGACGGCTCCGTCTCGGTCGAGGATAACGGGCGCGGCATCCCGACCGGCATCCACAGCGAGGAGGGCGTCTCCGCCGCCGAGGTCATCATGACCCAGCTGCACGCGGGCGGTAAGTTCGACAATACGAACGACAGCAACGCCTATAAGGTCTCCGGCGGCCTGCACGGCGTCGGCGTATCGGTGGTGAATGCCCTTTCCGACGTGCTCGATCTCACCATCTGGCGCGATGGCGAGGAGCATCGGATGCAGTTCCGCCGCGGCGACGCGGTCTCGCCCCTCAAGGTAACCGGCCCGGCGAACGGCAAGAAGGGCACGCGCGTCACCTTCCTGCCCTCGGCAGAGACGTTCAAGATCACCGAATTCGATTTCGACAAGCTGGAGCATCGCTATCGCGAGCTGGCATTCCTCAACTCCGGCGTGCGGCTGTTCCTGATCGATGCCCGCCATGCCGAACGGCGCGAGGTGGAGCTGTTCTACGAAGGGGGCATCGCCGCTTTCGTCAAATATCTCGATCGCGCCAAGACGCCGCTGATGCCCGAGCCCGTCGCGATCCACGGTCAGCGCGACGATGTCGGCATCGACGTCGCGCTTGAATGGAACGACAGCTACTACGAGCAGGTGCTGGCGTTCACCAACAATATCCCCCAGCGCGATGGCGGCACCCATCTGGCGGCGTTCCGCGCGGCCCTTACCCGCACACTCAACAACTACGCCGACAAGTCCGGCCTCCTGAAAAAGGAGAAGGTAACGCTGACCGGCGACGACATGCGCGAGGGGCTGACCGCGATCGTCTCCGTCAAGCTGCCCGATCCGAAGTTCAGCAGCCAGACCAAAGACAAGCTAGTCTCCTCCGAGGTGCGCCAGCCGTTGGAATCGCTGATGGCGGACAAGCTGGCCGATTGGCTCGAGGAAAACCCGGCGCACGGCAAGGCGATCGTGCAGAAGGTGATCGACGCCGCCGCGGCGCGCGAGGCCGCCAAGAAAGCGCGCGAGCTGACCCGGCGCAAGGGCGTGATGGACATCGCCTCCCTCCCCGGCAAGCTGGCCGATTGTCAGGAGCGTGACCCGACGAAGTGCGAGCTGTTCCTCGTCGAGGGCGACAGCGCCGGCGGGTCCGCCAAACAGGGCCGTGACCGGCTATATCAGGCGATCCTGCCGCTCAAGGGCAAGATCCTGAACGTCGAACGGGCGCGGATGGAGCGGATGCTGTCCTCCAAGGAGGTCGGCACCCTCATCCAGGCGATGGGCACCGGCATCGGCACGGGGATCGATCGTGCCGGCTTCGATATCGCCAAGCTGCGCTATCACAAGATCGTCATCATGACGGACGCCGATGTGGACGGCGCGCATATCCGTACGCTGCTGCTGACGTTCTTCTACCGCCAGATGCCGGAGATCATCACCGGCGGGCATCTCTATATCGCCCAGCCGCCGCTGTATAAGGTCTCCAAGGGCCGGTCAGAGGTGTACCTCAAGGATAATGAGGCGCTCGAGCGCTATCTGGTCGAGGCAGGCATCGGGTCGATGGTGCTGGAGGGGGCCGGTGGCGCGCGTTCCGGCAACGACCTGAAGACGCTGGTCGATCATGCGCGGCGGATGCGTACGCTGATGGGCTACGTGCCCCGCCGCTACGATCCGGCACTGGTGGAGGCTATGGCCTTGACCGGCGCGCTTGATCCGGCGCTTGCCGATCGCAACGATGCCGCGCGGCGCGTCGCGGAATGGGCAGGCCGCGCCGACACGGAGGCCGCGTGGACCGGCGAGGCGACCGGCGAAGGTGGCTATCATTTCCGCCGGATGTGGCGCGGCGTGGCGGATCATCATGTCGTGGATGCCGCCTTCGTCGTGTCTGCCGAGGCACGCAAGCTCCATGCGCTCGCCGCCGAACAGGCCGAGGCCTATGCGCAGATCGCGCGGCTGGTGACGCTGAAGGCATCGGAGAAGAGCGAGGAGGAGGACGCCCCCGCAATCGACACGCGCGGCAAGCCCGTTTCGCGCCCGTCCGAGTTGCTTGACGCGATCCTGGCGGCCGGGCGCAAAGGTCTCGCCATTTCGCGCTACAAAGGGCTGGGCGAAATGAATGCCGAGCAATTGTGGGAGACGACGCTCGATCCGGCGAACCGCGCGATGTTGCGGGTCGAGGTATCCCAGGCCGATATCGCCGATGAAATCTTCACGCGGTTGATGGGCGACGTGGTGGAACCCCGGCGGGAGTTCATCCAGGAAAACGCGCTTTCCGTCGCGAATCTGGACGTATAGACGGCGGGGGCATCACGCCCCCACCTATGGAGGTCAGGGATTGCCCTTGCCGCCATGCGCGCCGACCGCCGTGCCGGTGGAGAAGCTGGTGCCGTCCTCCGCCAGCGCGACATAGAGCGGGGCAAGCTCGGCCGGCTGGCCGGCGCGGCCCAGCGGCGTATTCTGCCCGAACTCGCCCATCTTGCCGGGAAGCTGCCCGCCCGCCACCTGCAGCGGCGTCCAGACCGGCCCCGGCGCCACCATGTTCACGCGAATGCCCTTCTTGGCCAGCTGCTTGGCCAGCCCCTTGGTGAAAATCAGGATCGCCCCCTTGGTGGAGGCGTAGTCGAGCAACTCCTCGCCCGGATCGTAGCTGTTCACCGATCCGGTGTTGATGATGACCGATCCCGGCGGCATCGACGGGATGGCCGCCTTGCTGATGCGGAAGATGGCGTAGATGTTCGTCTCGAACGTGCGGACGAACTGCTCGTCGGTAATTTCGCTGATGTCCGCCTTGCTCTGCTGATAGGCAGCATTGTTGACGAGGATGTCGAGGCCGCCCAGCCCCCGCACCGCATCCGCCACCAGCCTGGTGCAGGCGCGTTCGGTACGGATGTCGGCAGGCAGCAGCACCGCCTTGCGGCCGGCCTGCTCTATCAGCGCCTTCACCTCGCGCGCGTCCGGCTCCTCGCTCGGATAATAGTTGATCGCTACATCCGCGCCCTCGCGGGCATAGGCGATGGCGGCGGCGCGGCCGATGCCGCTGTCGCCACCCGTGACAAGCGCCTTGCGGCCGGCGAGGCGTCCCGATCCGCGGTAGCTCTGCTCGCCGCTGTCGGGGCGGGGCGTCATCTTCGATTGCAGCGCGGGCCAGGGCTGGCGCTGCTCGGGGAATGGCGTGCGGGTATATTTGGTCCGCGGATCGCGCAGCACCGCCGGACCGCCGGCAGCAGACGTGGCAGGTGCCGAGCCCTGCGCCAGACCCGGACTCGCCGCCGCTGCCAGCCCTATCGCCGCGCCGCTCAATATCGCGCGGCGCGATGCGCCCTCTCCCGGCTTGTCGTCCGCCATCCTGTTCCTCCTCGTCAGCCCGAGCCTGGGCTGTCGCGAAAAAGAACCCATGCCCCGCCGCTTGGTTCACGAAACCGCGGATCGGGACCTTGAAATGTCAGAGGTTCGCCTTCTCCTCGAACGGAAGGTCCGCGTCCGGCCCGTAATAAAGCTTGGCGCATTCGGCGCGCAGGCAGCCGCCCTCAATCGTCACGTCATCGCGATAGGCATCGGAAATGAAGGCGAGCGTATCGACGTGCTTCGCCTCGAAATACATCTCATGCACGTCGTCCCGCCCGGCCCCGTAGACGATGCGGCCGACCTTCGACCAGATCGACGCCATCGTGCACATGCCGCACGGCTGAAGCGTGGAATAGAGCGTGGCGCCGCGCAGTTCCTCGTCACCGATTGCCGCGCCCGCCTTGCGGAAGGCCATCATCTCGGCATGGGCGGTGGGATCGTGCAGTTCGTCACACTGATTGCGCTCGGCGGCGATCTCGCGGCCGTCCATCACGATCACCGCCGCGATCGGCGCGGTAGAGGGGTCGCTGCCCTTCGACTTGGCGACCTCGATCGCGCGCCGCATCCATTTCTCGTCGTCGTTTGCCATGCCCGTCTCCTGTCAGGCGGGCTAAACGCATGAGTTTGCAGGAAGACCCCGACGAAAAAGCGGTCAGGCGATGGCGTTCCAGGTGGTCGCGATCTCGGCCACCAGCTTGCGGGCCTCGTCGCTGGCGGTCATGTCGTCGGTTCGCGCGGCGCGGATCAGCAGGCGCTTGATCTCGGCATAAATGGTGGTCATCAGCTGCGCGATCTCGCCGCCCTTCTCGAAATCGAGCCCGGACTCCAGGCCGCCGACGATCGACAGCGCCCGCGACTGGCTTTCGCCGCGGCGCGCGATATCGCCGACGCGGATCGCCTGCCCCATGGTGGAGATGGAGATGAGAAGCTCCTCGTACAGGATCGCGACGAGGCGGTGCGGGCTCGCTCCCTCCACGCGGGTGGAGACGTCGATCTGGCGATACTGCGCGCCTGCGCGCCCGTAGGTTCCGAACGGCTTGTACATGATTTTCCCCTCATGGCGGCGGCTTGCGTCGCCATGTTCCTTCATCTGGAATAACGGTTTTCAGCGAGCGGTTTTTAGCGGTCGCTGGTCCACAGCTTGATCTGCTGCTCCATGTAGCTTTGCGTCGCCTTGTAGGCGGATACGCGCGTCTCCATGGTCGAGAAGGCGGTCGTCAGGCGGTCGCTATAGGCGGTCACGCGCGCCTCCATCTTCTGGCGATCGTCGGCGATGGCGCTGGTCTCCTTCTTCGCCGCCGCCTGCGCGGTGGCGAGCGGGCCGTTCTCGCCGCGCAGCGAATCACGGATCGCCTTCAACGCGCCGCCGATCCCCGCATCCACCGTGATCGTCGCGCTGGCGACATCGCCGGTCACGGTCAGCACCAGCCCCGCCGCAGGCGAGCGGGAGGAGGCGATCAGGCTGTTGCCGGATACCAGCGCCGGAAACCCCGCGATCGTGCCGGACAGCGGCGATGCGGTGACATTCTCGACCTTATAGCTGCCGGGGGCCGCGCGGCCGACCGCGCTCGTCACCTTGACCAGGGGGTTGTCGGAAGACTGGCCGGGGTTGAACAGGGCCTCCACCCCATCGGGATCGGAGGCGAGCATGGACGAAAGCTTCGTGGCATCCACCGCGAGCGTCCCGTCGCGGTTGGTCTTGACGCCGATTTCCGCCAGCGTCTTCGGCCCCGTCCCGCTGCTCGCGAGCGGGGTTGAGGCGAGCCGGGTAAGCTGGCGCTGCATGTCGCGAATGCCGTAATCGCCGCGCAGGGGGCCGCCGCCGCTGCCGTCCGCCGCGCGCGCCGCCGTCGCCTCGTCGAGGATCGACTTCAGCGAGTTGAACGCACTGACGAAATCATTGACCGCATCGGTGATCGCCGACGCCGGGCGCGTCGTGCCGAGCGCTACGGGCACGCCGTCCGCCGCCTTCTTCAGTTCCAGCTTCACGCCGGGAACGAGATCGGACACGCTGTTGGTCGCGCGCGTCACCCGCACGCCGTCATAGACGATCACCGCATCCTGCGCCGCCTGCGCCAGATCCATCGGGGTCGCGGGATCGGCGGCGTCATAGGCGAAACGGCCGAGCCCGTCGGCGGGGGCCGTGGTGGAAAGAGTGAAGGCCTTGGCCGCGCCGGTGGCGCTCTTCACCACCAGCCGCGCGCCATTGCCATCGGTCACCACGCTGGCGGCAAGACCAGCGCCCGCGCCGCTGATCTTCTTGGCAAGGTCGTCCAGCGTGTCGTCCGCGCTCGTCGTGATATCGAAGGTGCCGTTGGCCGTCGCCAGCGTCAGCATGCCCGCGCCCGCCTTGGCAGTGGCGCCGGCGGCATTGGCGGACACCACCGTCTGCGCCTGTGCCAGCTGCTTTATTTCCAACGTGGACGAAAGATTGCCCAGCCGCGCGCCGGGAATGGCGCTGGCCGAGACGATGCTGCTGTCGGACGAGTTCGGCTGGGTGAACAGGGTGCCGCCCGAGATCAGCGTCGTCAGCGAGGAGGAGAAGGTGTCGATTCCGCTGGCGACGTTGCCCAGCGTAGAGATCTTGGCCGTGTTCGTCGCCTCGCGCTTGGCGATCACCGCTTCCTTCGGGGCCTTGGTCGCCGCCGTCAGCTTCTCGATGATGGCGCTGGTGTCGAGGCCCGATCCGACGCCCAGCGACGATGCGATTGATGTCATGTCCGGCGTCTCCGTTTCATGGCTGTTAACGGCGGCGGGGGCCTTGCGTTTAGTCCTGCGGCCGCCCGTCCTCGTCGAAACGCGCTCCGGTTGGCACGTCGATGTTCGGGCGCACCGGCATCTCCCCCTGCCCGGCCATCGCCGCATCCAGATTGAAGACGAAGGCGATCACCGTCGCCACCGCCAGATACAGGTCGTCGCGGATCACCTGGCCCGTGCGGGTGGTGAAATAGAGTGCGCGGGCAAGCTGCGGATAGCTCAGCATCGGCACCGCCAGCTCATCCGCCAGCTCGCGGATCGCGGCCGCCGTCGCACCCCGTCCGCGCGCCACCACGATCGGCGCGGCATCCACCCCCTGCGTATAGCGCAGCGCCACCGCGAAATGCGTCGGATTGGTCAGCACCACGGTCGCATCCGTCACGGCCTTGCGCGCGCCGCCCTTCAGCACCTCATGCTGGCGGCGGCGGATCTGCGCCTTGAGTTCGGGGCTGCCCTCGCTCTCCTTATGCTCGTCCTTCACCTCCTGCTTGGTCATCCGCAGGCGCTTGCCGCGCTGGAGCATCTGCGCGGGGATATCGACGCCGGCGATAAGCGCCAGCGCCAGCGCCATCACCAGCACCGCCAGCACGAACGTCTGTCCGAGTTCGCCCAGCGCCGCGACCAGATCCTGCTGGCCGAGCGTGACGAGCCTGTCCGCCTGCCCCGACAGCAGCCACCAGCCGACCACGCCCAGCAGCGACACCTTGGCGATCGACTTGCCGAGTTCGGTGATGCCGTTCATCCCGAACATGCGGGTAAGGCCGCTCAGCGGGTTCATCTTGTTCGGCTTGAACCCCATCGCGCTCCAGCGGAAGCCGAGCGAGCCGAGGATGGCGGGCGTGCCGACCGCCGCGATCAGCGTGATCGCGAACAGCGAGACGAGCGGCGCGATCACTCCGCCCACCAGCCGCAGGAACACCTCGGCCGGATCGAACACCTTTAGAGATGCGGCATCGAACCGCAGGCCGCGCGCCAGCATGTCGCGCATCGACCCGATCATCCACGGCCCCGCCAGCGCGATCCACGCCGCGCCCCCCAGCACCACCATCGCGGTACCGAGATCCTTGGATTGCAGGACATCGCCCTTGCCGATCGCGTCGCGCTTGCGCTTGTCGGTCGGATCTTCGGTCTTTTCGCCGCCTTCCTCCGACATTCAGCCCCCCACCGCGATCTGGCCGGCATAATCGAGCCCGCGTTGCAGGGAGGCGGTGATCGCGTCCGCCATCGTCGGCGCGCCGATGGCCAGCAGGATGCTGCCGGCGAGGATGGTGACGGGCAGGCCCACCGCGAACAGATTGAGCGCAGGGGCGGATCGAGAGAGCATCCCCATCACGATCTGCACAAGAATGAGCGCAAACCCCACCGGCAGCGCGATGGCGAGGCCGGCGGCGAAGACCGTGCCGCCGAACATGGCGAGCCCGCGCACGCTCTCCGCCCCCATCCACCCCTGCCCCGGTGGCAGCGCCTTATAGCTTTCGAACACGATCGCGGCGAGCATCAGGTGCCCGCCCATCGACAGGAACAGGAAGGTGCCGAGGATCGAGAGCAACTGCCCCAACGCTGGGCTGGACGCGCCGGAGGCCGGATCGATCATACCCGCAAAGCCGAGGCCCATCGCATTGCCGATCGTCTCGCCCGCCAGCAGCGCGGCCGAAAATCCGATCTGTACCGCGAACCCCATGGCGAGACCTGCCAGCACCTCCCCCACCACGATCATCGCGCCGGCGATGGTAGCGAGGCCGCCATCGGGCATGGCGAAGGGCACGGCGGCGGCGGCCGGTATGCCGACAGCCAGCGCCACGATCAGCCGCAACTGCACCGGCACGTAGGGCGCGCCGAACACGGGGGCGGCAAGGAAGGCCGCGCCCGGCCGCACCATCGCCAGCAGCCACAGCCATAGCTGCGCCTCGACGCCGGCGAAGCCCTGCGGGAACAGCCCCTGCACCGGCCTACTGCATCAGATCGGGGATGCGGGCGAACATCTCGCGCGTGAAATCGGCGATCAGCATCAGGATCGCGCCGCCGAAGATCGCCAGAGCCACGCCGACGATGATGAGTTTCGGCACGAAGCTCAGCGTCTGCTCGTTGATCGAGGTGGCCGCCTGGATCATGCCGAGCAACACGCCCGCCGCCAACGCCGGAATCAGGATCGGCGCGGAGGCCAGCGCCAGAATCCACAGCGCCTGCTGCGCCACGCCGACGAAATAGTCGCCGCCCATCGCTAAGCCACGAAGCTTGAGGCGAGCGATCCCATCGTCAGCGCCCAGCCATCGACCAGTACGAACAGCAGCAGCTTGAACGGCATCGAGATGATTGCCGGCGACAGCATCACCATGCCAAGCGCCATCAGCGTCGAGGCCACCACGATATCGATGATGAGGAACGGGAGGAAGATCAGAAACCCGATCTGAAACGCCGTCTTCAATTCGCTCGTCACGAACGACGGCAGCAGGATCGAGAAGGGAATGTCGGCGGCCTTCGCGAACGGCGGAACCTTCGCCAGCCCTGCGAACAGCTTGAGATCGGTCTGCCGGGTCTGACGAACCATGAAGCCGTGGAGGACGTTGGCCGATCGCGTCACCGCTTCCTCGATACCGATGGTGCCCGCGCCATAGGGCGTAAAGGCGGTCGCGTTGATCTGGTCCACCGCCGGCCGCATCACGAACAGCGAGAGGAACAGCGCGAGGCCGACCAGCACCTGATTGGGCGGCGTCTGCTGCAGGCCCAGCGCCTGCCGCAGGATCGAGAGGACGATGATGATCCGGGTGAAGCTCGTCATCATCAGCACCAGCGACGGCAGCACCGTCAGCAGGCTCATCAGCACGAGGATCTGGAGCGAGAGCGACAGCGGCTTGCCGTCGCCCGAAATGGTCGTCAGCGCGCGATCAAGGGCGCCTGCCTGCTGGGCGAGCGCCGGCTCCGCCAGCAGCAGCGCGCCCGCCAGCCCGACGCTGGCGACGATGACTATGCGCAAGCGACTATGCACCGATCACGCCCTCATCCCCGTCACCCACCAGCGGGGTTTCGGCCAATTTTTCGATCCGCCCGCGGGACACGGCGAGCAGCAGGCGGCGTCCGCCGAACTCCACGACGGCAAGCTTGCCCATCGCCCCCATCGGCAGCGCATCGACCAGCTTCACCGCGCGGTCACGCTGGCCTAGCCCGAGGCCCGGCTGCAAGCGCCGCCACAGCCACAGCGCGCCGAACGCCATGCCAGCCACCAGCGGCAGCAGCACGATCAGGCGCAAGATATAGGATAGCAGCATCGCCTCAGGCCCGCCGTTCCAGACCGGCCAGCCGCGCGTCCGCATTCACCACGTCCACCACGCGGATGCCGAAACGGCCATTGATCGTCACGACCTCTCCCTTGGCGACGAGCGTGCCGTTGACGAGGATGTCGAGCAGTTCGCTCGCCTGCCGGTCCAGCTCCACCACGCTGCCCTCGGACAGATCGAGCAGTTC
This sequence comes from uncultured Sphingomonas sp., assembly GCA_913775025.1. Lineage (GTDB taxonomy): Bacteria > Pseudomonadota > Alphaproteobacteria > Sphingomonadales > Sphingomonadaceae > Alterirhizorhabdus. Next base: position 19,208 of record CAJYJW010000108.1, read on the forward strand.
GGACAGGCGAAGCGAGGTACTGCCGACCTCGACCGAAAGGCGCAGCGGAATGTCGGCGAGCAGCTTGTAGTTGCGCGCGCCCGGCATCTCCGGCGCGGTTTCTGTTTCGGCTTCGATCATCGCAATACCCGTTCGACATGTTCGATCATCAAGGCGGCGCGCCCGTCCTGCTCGCCGATAGTGCCGGTGGCGATGCGGCGATCGGCCACGATCAGCGGCACGCGCGGGGCAAGCGTGATTGGGATCACGTCCCCTGGCTTCAACGCCACCAGTTGGGAGAGGGAGAGTTCCGGCCGCGCCAGCACCGATCGCACCGGCAGGCGCACATTCTCCAGCGCGTCCGCCAGCCGGGCGCGCCATTCCACATCGCCGCTGCCATTGTCGTCATGCACCTTGGCGGCGAGCAGCGCCTCATAGGGGCGCAGCGCCGCCAGCGGATAAACGATCAGGATCGTACCGGTCTTCCCCTGCGCGGGCGCCACGACGAAGCGTTGCAGCACCACCGCCTCGTCCGCCCGCACCAGGCTGGCATAGGCGGCGTTCGTCTCGCGCGCGGCCAGCGCCGGGGTCAGCACCGCGACCTCCGCCCAGACCTCGGCCAGCTGCGCGACGATGCCGTCGGCCAGCCGCGAGAGCAACCGCTCCTCGCCGGGGGTAAACTCCCGCGTGCGCGGCTTGGCGGGCGCGCCGCCACCGCCGTAGAAGGCATCGACCAGCGAGGTGATGAAGTCCGGCTCCATCGCCAGCAGCATGCCGCCTTTCAGCGGGCGCAGGCGATAGAGGCTGAGACTGGTGAAGGTGGGAAGCGAGACGCGCCATTCCTCGAACCGCAACGTCTCCACCGGGTCCAGCGTCACCTGCACGCGGGCGCGCGCGAACGGCTCCACCACGCCGCGGATGCGCTGCGCCAGCCGTTCGCCCATCCGCTCCAGACCGGCCAGGCGCGCAGTGGGGCGGAACGCCTCGTGCCCCAAGGCGAAGGGCTGCGCCGTCTTCCCCCGGGCGGGCGGGCCGGAGGGCTGCGCGGCGGCTTCTTCCAACCCGCGCATCAGCGCGTCCATCTCGTCGCCCGAAAGGGTGGCGTTATCCATTACGAGATGATGAAGTTGGTGAAGTATACGTCGTCGATACCGCCGAAGCCGGTCTTGTCCTTCAGAACGGCGTTGATCGCGACCTTCAGCTTCTTCTGCAGTTCCTTCTTGCCTTCGGGCGTGGAGAGCACCTCGGCTTGCTGGTCGGCGAGCGTCATCAGCACCGCGGAGCGGACCGGCATCTCGTTTTCCTTGAGATTGTCGATCACCTTCTGATCGTAATAGGTCGATACGCCGATCGCGATCTGGGCGAAGCCGTTCGTGTCGGTCAGGTTCGAGGTGAAGCTCTGCTCGATCGGATAATAGGTCGCCTTGTAGAGTTCGGTATCATCAGGCGTGCCGTCGCCATCGTGGCCACGGGCGGTTTCCGGGCCGTGCTCGCCCTCCTTCAGCACGAGCTTGGGGCGGTTCGGATCCTCTTTCTTCTCATGACCTTCGCCGCCGCCCAGCTTGCCGCCGGCATACATGCCGGCCGCACCCCCGCCGCCGATCAGCAGCAGCGCGCCGCCGCCGATCACCAGCATCTTCTTCAGCTTGCCGCCCTTCTTGGGGGCCGCCGGCTTGGGATCGTCGCTCACTGGTCAGTCCTCGTCATGCGTAGCGTTCGGCGTTGGCGGCGGTACCGATGCGGGGCGCCGCCTGGGCGCGCTCGGCGGCGAAGCCGCGCGGGGCGGCCTGCCGGGATTGCCCCTGCTGGTTATGGCCTTGCTGGTTCTGGCCTTGCGCGAACGGATTGGCCGCGCCGCCCTGCCCGCCCGCCACGCCGCCGCCCTGCCCGCCGGACAGGTCCACCTGCATGTCCGCGATGCGCGCGCCCTGCGATCGCGCCTCGGCGATGAGGCGGGGCTGGGCATCGGCGATCATCGCGCGCGCGGCCTCATTGTCGGCGGTGAAGCGCACCGCCGCGCCGTCGCCGGCGGGCGCGATATCCACGGTCAGCGCGCCGAGCCGTTCAGGGTTGAGCTGGAAACGCATCCGCTGCTCGCGATCGCCCGCAAGCGAAATATCCCGCGCGAGACGATCCAGCCACGCCCCGTCATGCGCCACCTCCAGATGATGCGTGATGCCGATATCGGTCGGAACGGCCGCGCTGGCCGTAACCGCCGGCGCGGCGGGCGCAACCATCTGGGGCAAGGCAGCTGCGGCCCGAACCCCGGCCGGATCACCCGGATAGGAGATGGTCAGCGGGTCATCCCCACTGCGCGGAAACACCGCATCCAGATCGAGCCCGGTGATCGCCGCTATATCGTCGCCCGTGGGGGCGGGGCGGCGATGCGGCGGGGCGACGGTCTGACCAGCCACAGAGGCAAGTGCCTGGACGTCGCCCTGCATTGGCGTGGCGGGGCCGGTCGTCGCACGCAGGGTCGCGCTGGCAGGCGGTGCCGCCGCCACGACGGGATCATTCGCAGTCGCTGCCCCGTCGAGATCGCCCATCTCCGCTTGCCGCGCCTCGTCCGCCATCCTGGCGGGATCGCGCGAGGAGATCGCGCGGCCGCGTTCGGCGAGCGAGATCGGCGCGGATCGGAGATCGGGCGTGACAAGCCTTGCCTCCCGCCCGACATCGACGCCATCACGGGCCACGCCGTCCAGCCGGGCGGCGCCAGCGGCCGCCTGAGCCCTTGCCGGCGACACTGGTACATCACCGCCATCCCGCGTCGTGGCGGCAGGTTCGGCAAGCGTCGCCGTCCCGTCCGATCCATCATCGACCCGCGGCCCCACGGCGACGCCCGGCGTCGGTATGCCATCTTGATTCGAAACCGCCGTCAGGTCTGTCGTGAGTGACGCCACCCGGGGCTGCGCCGCCCGCAACGGGCGTGACGTGGGACCTTCGGCGGTAGCCTGAACGGCGATGGCCGGATCGGCGCCAGGCGCGGAAGCAGCGACCGCCCCCGGCTGTCTTGTTTCATCGCCGTTCGCCGCATCGGGGCGGGCGGGGAAAGGCATCGCGATCGACGCCGGCGCGGCCTCACGCCTCGCGACGAGCGGCGTCTCACCGGCCGCAATCGTCGTGACCGAAGCATCGGCCTCCGATGCACCGCTGCTCGCCGCCTGCGTAACGACATCACTCGCGCCGACTGGATCGGCCCGAACCGGCGCGCCGATGTTCCCTGTCGAGGAAAGGGGGGACGAGACCATCCTCGACGGAACCGCCGGTGCGATCGCCGGGGTCGCTTCGCGTAGGTCCATGGCCCCCTGCGCCTCGCTCATCGCGATGACAGGATCAGGACGGGGCGTCGCGGAAAGGGCGGTGCCGGCGACAGGCGGAGTCGTCGGCGGGGTTGCCCCGGGCGAGACGGTCGCGCGTTTTGGGGCGGGCGCTATCGCCGTCTCCGCCTCCGGTGTGCCATCGGCACCCGGTTGGGCAGGCGCCACAGGGAGCGGCACAGGCACGATCGCTTGCAGGGTGATTGCCTGAGGGGCGATCTGCTCGGGGCTGATCGCCGGCACCGCCGCCCCGTCCGCGTGCGCCTGATCGCCCGTGTCCGGGAGGGCGTCGTCAGCCCCCGCGGCCACCGGCGTATCGTCCGTCCTCTCGGGGACGGCGGGCGGCGGCAGGGCAGGCGCCAGACCCACCGGCACCACGACGGAGGGCGGGGCCGCCAAAGTCCCCCCGGCGGCGGGCGCGAGCGACGCCAGCATGGCATCGAACGTACCCGTCCGGTCCTCCACCGGCGCAAGCGTGGCCAGCGGCGAAACAAGCGTGGGGGCAAGGCTAACGGGCGCGATCATTCCGCCCCTCCGTCGGGGCGGCGGCGATGCGGCGTCTCCCGTTTGCGTTCGCGCCAGTCGGCATAGGCCGCCTGCGCGCGTTCGCCCAGCCGCTCGGCGCTCTCCTGCCGGATGCGTGCTTCAAGCCGCGCCGCACCGAGACGATCGGCGGACGCCTGCGCGTCGCGGATCGCCGGCGTCAGGCTTTCGCGCGCCGCATCCAGCCGCATCGCCAGCTCGCCCGCGTTCGACAATGCGGCGGCGAACAGCGTGCCCGGCGCGGGCGTCAGGCTGCCCCGCAGGCTGACGAGCCTTGCCGCGTTCGCCTCGAGCGTGGCGACGCGCCCCTCCGCCTGCGCGGCTTGGGCCGACGCCTGGAGGTGCTGCACGTGCCGCACGCGCACGATGCGTTCCCGCTTGCGAACCAATTGTTTCATCGCCCGAAACCATGCGCCAACATGCTTAACGAATCGTGGAAATCGATCCGCTCCTTCTGCCCCTGCCGAATGAAATCGAGCACCTCGGCGCGGCGGCGGATCGCCTCGTCCACCTGCGGGTCGCTGCCCTCGCGGTAGGCGCCCATCAGGATGAGGTCGCGGTTTTCCTCATACACCGCCCATAGCCGGCGCAGCGTGGCGGCGGCCCGCATATGCTCGGGGGGCACGATGTCGCTCATCACGCGGCTCAGCGATTTGCCGATGTCGATCGCGGGAAACACGCCCTGTTCGGCCAGCGCGCGGGAGAGGATGATATGCCCGTCCACGATCGCACGCGCGGTATCGACGATAGGGTCGTCGGTATCGTCGCCATCGGCCAGCACCGTATAGAGGGCGGTGATGGACCCGCCGGAGCGCGCATCCGCCCCCGCCCGCTCGCACAGGCGCGGGATCAGGCCGAGCGCCGAGGGGGGGTAGCCCTTCATCGTCGGCGGTTCACCAAGAGAGAGCCCGATCTCGCGCTGGGCGTGCGCCACGCGCGTCAGGCTGTCGATCAGCAGCAGCACCTTCAATCCGGCGGCGCGGAAGAATTCGGCGATGGCGGTGGCGCGCATCGCGGCACGCAGGCGGAGCAGCGGCGGATGATCGGCCGGCACCGCCACCACCACGCTTTTCTGCCGCACCGGGCCGGAAAGC